>NZ_JBIRAW010000013.1:0-238190 GCF_044326315.1 Actinomadura sp. 9N407
TCGCAGAAGGGCGAACACGCCACGAGTCAACGGGACGGGCGTTGCGGGGTGTCGAACCAGTCGCAGCCCTGCGGCCTCGGCTTGTCGCGGCCGTACTCCGAGCACGGCAGCCCGGAGAAGACCTTGCCGAGGTTGCCGAGGAGGGAGTTGAACGTCCAGCCGGAGGGCCGGTCGCAGTTGGGCAGCTTGGCCGGGTCCGACTTCACCGTCCCCCACGAGGACGTGTTCTGCTGCCAGCAGTTGCCGTCGCCCTGCTCGTCCCACCAGACGTCCAGGCCGTTGGGCTGCTCGGCGCCCTGCGGGGTGATCCCGAAGGCGTTGCCGGTGTAGCGGTTGCGGTGCGACGTGTCGCGGAACTTCAGCAGGTCGTTCTCGCCGCGGATCGGGGCGGGCACCCAGATCTGCCGGAAGCCGTGGCGCCAGTTGTCGTACAGCCGGTTGCCCGTGTAGTTGTTGTCGTTCCCGCCGCCGAGCAGCAGGCCCGTACCGACCGGGATCGGCGGTGCCGGACACACCAGGCCCTGCTCATGGCCGCGATCGCGCGGCTTCTTCTTGCAGGTGCCGTCCCAGATGTTGCCGTAGTAGTTCTCGTTGTTGCTGTAGATCAGGTTGTTCTCGAACGTCGCGTGGTTCTGCGGCAGTCCGGGATGGCCCGGGAACGCGCTGTCCATCGAGACGCCGGCCGAGTTGTGATGGAACGTGTTGTCGTGGGCGTACACCGAGTCCCCGGCCGTACCCGAATAGCCCAGCGCGTTGTGGTGCGAGTCGCAGCGCTGGATCTCGATGGAATGGCGGCGCCCGTTGAGCGGTGAGGCCGAACCCGGATAGAGCCCGGCGTCGCCGTTGCCGTGGGCCTCGCAGTCGGTGTAGAGACCGTGGTCGCTGGCGAAGGTGAGGAACCCGTACTCCTCGTTCCAGCGGCCGAGCGCCCGGTCGATGACGAACCCGTCCTGCTCCAGGACGTACACGGAGTTGAACTCGAACAGCTGGGCGGTGATGTTGCGCAGGTAGAAGCCGTCGGCGCGGTCCGAGCGGATCCCGTTCAGCTTGGCCCAGGTGCCGTCCTCCTTGTAGCCGCCCTCCAGGATGACGTCGGTCATCTCCTTGCCCGTGCCTTCGAGTTGCAGGTCGCAGCGCACGCTGTCGCATACCGGGCTCGCGTCCCCGGGCGTCCGGTCCCCGAAGATCGCGACCAACTGCTGGAGGTTCGGGCAGCTGTACTGCTCGGCGTAGCTGAGCGCGTGCCTGTTGCCCAGCGCGGCGCATTCGGGGCTCGGCGCGGCCCGGCTGGGCTCCTCGCGGTACTTCCCGGGCAGGACGTAGATCGTCGTCCCGCGCTTCTCGACGGCGTTCACCGCGGCCTGGATGTGCTCGTAGCCGCATTCCGCCAGCAGCCGCTCGTTCATGGTGCGCAGCCAGCCGGTGTACGCCGCGATTCGTTCGGCCGAATCGGGCTTGCAGACCACCAGGCGCGGGGAGGACAGCGGCTGGCGGTACGTGGGCACCTTGCCCGTACCGGCCGGGAAGGTGACGGGCCGTTCCTCATGGGCGAAGGCCGGGGCCGCCATCAGGCCGAGCGCGACGACGAAGGCGAGCGCGACGGTTGCGGCACGGGACAGGCGTGGATCCGTCATGGGGGAATATGAACCCAATTCGCGTTCGCTGCCCAGGGCCCGCAGACGTCCACATAAGGCCAGATGGCCACATAAGGCCAGCCGCCCACATAAGGCCGACCCGCCCCGCCCGTACCGGAACGTCAGCCGGCGGGACGGACCGCGTAGCCGCCCAGGGAGGGCGCCAGGAGATCGAAAGCGGTGCCGACCTGCCCGGTCAGAGCCGCCGCGATCTCCTCGTTCGGCCGGCCCGCGATCGTACGGCGCAGCGTCTCGTCGAACAGCAGCCGGTGGACGCCGCCCAGCTGCGCCGCCGCCACCCGGGGCGCGATGTCGTCGGGCCCGGCACCCGTCTCCTCGGCCAGCGCGCCGGCCAGTGCGACCTCGCGCTCGTCATGGAACTCCCGCAACCGCGCCACCAGTGCCGTACTACCGGTGAGCATCCGGGCGAACTCGGCACCGGAGAACCCGATCACCGGATCGTGCCGGGCCACCGCGTCCAGGTAGGCGCGGCGCAGCGCGGCCAGCGCGGACTCGCCCGCCCTCCGCTCCCGGACCGTACGGGCCAGCGAGTTCACGAAGACGTCCTGCAGATCGAGCGCGAGGTCCTCCTTGCGCGGGAAGTAGTTGGTCACCGTCATCTTGGCCACCTGCGAGGCCGCCGCGACGTCGGCGATCGTCACCCGGTCGAAGCCCCGCTCCAGGAACAGCCGGGTCGCCTGGTGGGAGATGTTCTCCCTGGTCTGCCGCTTCTTCATGGCCCGGAGGCCGACCGCCTGCTCGCTCATCCGACCAGCATACATAGATTCGACCTAAAATCACGCTTGACATATTTTTAGGTGTGACCTAAGTTTAGGTCACACCGCGACCGAGACACTGCGACCGAGACACCGCCACAGAAGACGCCGCGAAGGAAGCACCACCGAGGAAGGGGAGCTCTTTGACCGCTACCGCCCGCCAGGCCCATACCGTCCGCAGGACCCCCATGACCCTCTCCGCCGGAGACCCGGTGAAGGACTACCTCAGGCGGATCGGGCGCACCCCGCTTCTGACCGCGAACCAGGAGGTGGAACTGGGCGAGCGCATCGAGGCCGGCACGCTCGCCCAGGCACGGCTCGACGCCGAGGGCGAGGGCGAGGGCGAGGCGCTCACCACGGCGGAACGGCGCGAGCTCACCCGGCTCGCCGCCGACGGCCGCCGCGCCAAGGACCACATGGTCGAGGCCAACCTGCGGCTGGTCGTCTCCATCGCCAAGCGCTACGCCGCCACCGGCGCGCTGCCCCTCCTCGACCTGGTCCAGGAGGGCACCATCGGCATGATGCGCGCGGTGGACAAGTTCGACCACCGGCGCGGGCTGAAGTTCTCCACGTACGCCACCTGGTGGATCAAGCAGGCGGTCGGCCGCGCGCTGGCCGACCAGAGCCGGACGATCCGCATCCCCTCGCACGTGGTCGAGGTCCTCAACCGCGTGACCCGTACGAAGCGCACCATGACCCAGGAACTCGGCAGGGAGATCACCCCCGCGGAACTCGCGGCCGAGCTCGACCTGACCCCCGAGAAGGTCGAGCAGCTGCTGCGCTACGCCCGCGAGCCGATCTCCCTGCACACCCATGTAGGCGACGACGGCGGCGGCGGCGAGCTGGGCGATCTCATCAAGGACGACGCGCCCGACCCGTCCGACACGGTCGCCTCCTCACTCCTGCGCGGCCAGCTGGACGTCGCGCTGGAGACCCTGACCGAACGCGAGGCGGGCGTCATCGCCCTGCGCTACGGCCTCGACGACGGCGAGCCCAAGACCCTCGACGAGATCGGCAAGAGGTACGGGGTGACGCGCGAGCGCATCCGCCAGATCGAGTCCAAGGGAATGCTCAAACTCCGCCACCCGGCTCGCACCCGAGCCCTGGCCGACCTCCTCACCTGACCTCTGCGGCGGTGGACGCGGCTTGTTCGGCTATCGCTCGGGCTTGGTCGTGGTGCTGGGTGGCGGCGGGGGTGCGGTTGAGGGCGGTGGCCAGGTCGGCCAGGTATGCGGCCACAGGGCGGAGGGTGAGGACGCCGCTGCCGGCGCCGGCCAGTTCGCCGGCGGCGGGGAGCAGGTCATCGTAGAGGCGTTCCATCGTGGTGCGGTCGCCGAGGTCGATGGCGGCGATGGCCGCCAGGCACAGGCGTACCTCCAGGAGCAGGTCGCACGGGGACTCGGGGAGGTCGTGCAGGGCTTTTGCGGCGTCTTCGCGTTGTCCGGTGGCGAGGAGTGTGAGGGGGCGGGCCCAGGGTTCGTACGGGCCCAGGTCGCCGATTTCCGTGGGGGCGGCGGCTCCTTGGAGGCGCAGGCAGAGGAGGGCGAGGGGGAGCAGGCCCTCTTCCATGCCGGGCATGCCTGATCCGGTGAGGCGTGCGGCGGCCTGCCGGTACGCGGGCTCGGCGGGCCTTCCCGCGACGGCGGTCTTGAGAGCGCCGTACCAGCCGGTGAAGACGGCCACGAGCGGTACGTCGTGGCGTTCGGCGAGGCGGGTGGCGGCCGCCGCGTGCTCGTCCGCCGAGGCGAAGTCGGCCAGTGCGGAACGGGACTGGATCATGATCAGGTGGCCGAGCACCTCGAAGACCACCAGGTGGTGGCGCCGGGACAGCTCGATCAGGTCGGCTCCGAGCCCGGCGCGTTCCGGGGCCAGGCCGGTCCGCTCGAAGGTGTGCAGGAAGCGTCCGTTGAGGGCGAAGGCGAGCAGGGCGGGGTCGTCCAGGCGGCGCGCGATCTCTTCCGCCTTGCGGGCGGCCTCGCGGCCGTGGTCCTGCGTGCCGCCGCGCGTTTCCATGGCGATCGTGCCGAGGAGGCGTGCGCGGGCCCGTTCGCTTGCCGGATCGGTGGACGGGGGCAGGGCGGCGAGGGTACGGGTGGTGACGTCGACGATCAGGCGGGACAGTTGCTCGTCGTCGTTGCGCGGCCAGTTCGCCGGGGTGGTGAACGCGCCGATGATCTCCGCGGCGGCCTGCGGATCGGGCAGCGATCCGGCCGTGGTGATCGCGGCCGCGCGGTGCCGGCGCGCGCCGTCCAGGTCGCCGGTCACCGCCAGGGCCCGTACGAGGCCCATCACCAGGTCCAGGCGCTGTTCCGTACCGTCGTGATCTTCGGTGCCGTCGTGGGCGTGGATCGCGGCGTGCCACAGCCGGGCCGCCTCGTGCGGGGCGAAGCGCTGCTCGGCCCGTTCCGCGGCCATTCGGACGTACCGGACGGTCTTCGCGCTCGCCTCCCCGGACTTGCTCGCCTGCCCGGATTTGAGGAGGTGGTGGGCGATCGCCTCGATATCGGCCGGACGCAGCCGTTCCAGGACTTCGGCGACCTCGGCGTGCCGGCGCGCGCGGCGCGGGCCGGACAGGTCCGCGTACAGGGTCTCCCGTACCAGCGCGTGCGCGAAGGCCAGGCCGTCCCGTCCTGTGCTGTCCTGTTCCAGGCTGCCGCCGTCTCGTTCGATGATGAAGCCCGCCGAGAGCGCGGCGTCGACGGCGTCGAGGACGTCGCCCTCCAGTGCGGCCAGGACGTCCAGGTCGAAGTCCTGGCCGATCACCGCGGCCAGGCGCAGGGTCGTGCGGGCCTGTTCCGGGAGTTTGGCGAGGCGGTGCCGGATGACGTCCCGTACACCTGCTGGAACGGCTGACAGCGCCGCCTGGCCCTCGGCGCGGAGCAGCCGCGCGAGTTCCCGGACGAAGAACGGGTTGCCGCCGCTGCGTTCCTGGATCGTCCGGGTGGCGCGGGCGTCGACGGGCTCGCCCGCGGTCGTACGGACGAGGGCTTCGACGGCGTTCGCGGGCAGGCCACCGAGCCGGAGCCGGACGGGTTCGGCGCGCGCGAGCCGTCCCAGCGCGGCGGCCAGGCCGTCGGGGATCTCGGTGTCGCGGAACGTGGCGACGATCAGCACCCGTCCCAGATCGGGCACGGAATCCAGCGAGGTGACTAGGGAGGTCAGCAGCGACAGGGTCTCCTCACCTGCCCAGTGCAGGTCGTCGAAGACCAGCAGCAGTGGTGCCTCCCGCGCGACCTCGGCCACGAACGCGGCGATCGCCCGGTGGGCACTGAACCGGTCGTCCCCGGTGGACGGCGTGGCCTCGAAGCCGGCCGCCGTGAGGGTGCCGAGCATCTCGGTCCAGGGCCATCCGGCGGGGGCACCCTCCTCAGGTGAACGGCCCCAGGCGACCGTCCAGCCTTGGGAGGCGAGGCTGGACGACAATGCCTCGGCCAGCGTGGTCTTGCCCATTCCGGCGTCGCCGGAGATCAGCGCGAGGCGTTCACGAGTGTGTTCCAGCTCGGCGAGTTCGCGGTCACGGCCCACCAACCGCCGTTCGGTCGTGGCCGGTTGCGGGACGGGATGCAGGTGGGGGGCTTGGGCGAGGATGTCGGCTTCCAGGCGGCGCAGTTCGGGGCCGGGATCGACGCCCAGTTCCTCGCGGAGGATCTGCCGGGCGCGGCGCAGGACGCCCAGCGCGTCGCCCTGGCGGTCCGTCCGGTAGAGGGCCAGGGCCAGCAGGCGCCAGGCGTCCTCGCGCAGCGGATGGCCGGTGACATGCGCCTCGAGGTCGACAGCGGCCTCGGCGGGACGGCCCAGCGCGAGCACCGCCTCGGCCCGGCGTTCCACGGCCAGTAGGCGCAGCCCGTCCAGGCGGGCGATCTTGCCGCGGGCCCAATCCTCTTCGGCGAACTGCGCGTAGGCCGGGCCGCGCCACGAGCGCAGTCCCTCGTCCAGCCGGGCCAGCGCCTGGGCGGCCCGGCCCTCGGCCAGCAGCCGGGCGGCGTCCCGTACCCCCGCCTCGAAGCGCCAGGCGTCCACTGCCTCGGGCTCGGTGCGCAACGCGTACCCCGGCGCGACCGACACCAGCAGCCGTGCCGGGGCGCGGGGCGGGCGGTCCGGCTCCAGGGCCCGCCGCAGCGCGGCCACGAAGGTCTGGACGGCCCCCGCCGCGCCCGCCGGCGGATCGTCCCAGAGATCATCGATCAGCCGGGCGAGCGGGACGACCCGGCCACCGGCGATCAGCAGCCGCGCCAGCACGGCCCGATGCCGCGGCCCCTTGAGGTCCAGCGGCTCCCCGCCCGCGGTCGCCTCCAAGGGCCCGAGCACGTTGAACGACACCCCCGCCATGCCCTCAATCTATGGCCCCGCGCCGCTGACTCCGTGCTACCTGACCGCGTGCTGGCTGACCCCGTGCCGCCTGTCGCCGTGCACCTGACGCCGTGCTTGGTTGACGCCGTGCTTGGCTGACTCCGTGCTTGGCTGGCTCTGTGCTGATCCGCTGCTGACCGGGCGGATCCAAGCTGGGGACATGAAGATCGAAGGATTCACCTACGAGAAGATCACCGTCGCGCCGGGAGTGGCGCTCAACACCGCCGTCGGCGGCTCGGGACCCCCGATCGTGCTGCTGCACGGCTTCCCGCAGACCCACCTGATGTGGCGCCACGTCGCCGCCGACCTGGCCGCCGATCACACCGTCATCGCTCCTGACCTGCGCGGATACGGCGACAGCGACAAGCCCGCCGGTGACGGGGACACCTACTCCAAGCGCACCATGGCCGCCGACGTCGTCGCCGTGGCCCGTTCTCTCGGCCACGAGCGGTTCGCCCTCGCCGGCCACGACCGCGGCGCCCTGGTCACCATCCGCGCCGGCCTCGACCACCCCGGAACGATCACCCACCTGGCGAGCCTGGACGTGCTGCCCACGCTGGACATGTGGGACGTGATGCACGGCGCGTCCGCCGCCGTGGGGTTCCACCTCTACCTGATGGCCCAGCCGCCCGGCCTGGCCGAACAGATGATCAGCGCGAGCGCCGACGCGTTCTTCGGGCACTTCCTGGACATCTGGGCGAGCGACCCCGCCGCCATTCCCGCCGACGTCCGCGCCGCGTACCTGAAGGCGTCCCGCGAGGCCGTACCGTCGATCGTCGCCGACTACCGCGCCTCGGCCGGCGTCGACATCGAGCACGACGAGGCCGACCGTACCGCCGGCAACCGCCTCGGCATGCCCGTCACCGTCCTCCAGCAGGACTGGGGCGCCGCGCTCGGCTTCGACGCCGCCGCCCGCTGGCGCGAATGGGCGTCCGACCTGCACCACGCCACCGTCACCTGCGGACACTTCATGGCGGAGGAAGCCCCGGACGAGATCTCCACCGCCCTCCGTACCCTGATGGCCCGCTGATCGCGTCCGCCATTCCGTGGCTCATCGATCCCGGCGCGAACATCCCGATCCCCTGACCGCGACGTCCGTCAGCAGGCGCCGCGGCCGGGGGTTCGCGCGCCGGGACGGGCGGCGGCGAACTCGCGTTCCCAGAACAGGGCGGCGGCCCGGTCGGCCTCCGAGCACCCGCACTCGCGCGCATGCCGGGTGACCGACGCGGCCCGGCGTACGATCGCCGACGCGCGTACCGCGGCGCACCCGCAATGATGCGCGACCGGGACCCCTGTCGTGGAGCCGACGGCCTGCCCGGCTCCACCGCAGTCGCACAACGGCGACCCGCGCATCTCCAGCTCGTCCGCGAACATCGCCCGCTCTGCGTCGCCCATACCGGCCATCTTCTCGCGACCATCCAGAGACGTTGCCTCTTTGCGCACTGGAGCTCAGAAAGGGGCCCTTGCCGGATATCGGCGCTGGACAAACCGGTGGAGAGGGTGGAGGTGATGTGCCATGTTCGGGGAGTGGTGCACGAACTCTTGCCTTACTCCCTGACGTGGGACGAAGTCGATCCGCAGCGTCACCCGTTCGACGCGGTACGGGCCGCCGAGGTGGTCGCCGGACTTGGTCCCGCGTCGCGGGTGCCCTCCCGTCCGGCCGGGCCGGCCGCGGACTCGACGGTCATCGCCTGGAGTCATCAGGCAGGGCAGGCGTGGGTGGAGGAGATGACCCGGGCGCTGGCCGAACGGTACGGCCGATGGGCGCTGGGGTGGCGGTGGGCGCTCGATGAGGGCGGTCTCGGTGGCGGCCCGGTGGGGTCCTGGTGCTGCCCGCGCGACTCGATCACCACTCCGGCGGAGACCCTGACACGGGTGGTCGCGTCGCTGGTGGAATGGCGGGACTGGCTGGAGGACCTGGCGGAACGCTTCGAACGGTTCCCGCTCGACATCGGCGGACCCGAGGAGGACCGCCGGCTCGTCTGGGAACGGGGCGCCGCGCACCTGGTGACCGTGGTGGTGGACCGGACCGGCGCGGGAGACGCGTGGTACGGCCACTGCCGACTGGTCCTGACGTGGTTCCTCACGCGCTGGGACGTCCCTCGCCACCGGGCCGCACAACTCGTGGACGAGGCGATCGACGGCCGCTTCGAGAGTTGGATCGAGCCGTCGCGGGTCGCTGTCGCGGACGTGGCGGAACGGCTGGCCGAGTCACTGACCGAGTCGCTGTCGGAGTCACTGTCCGAGCCACTGGCTGATGAGGCTTGATGCCCGACCATCTGGCCCTTTGGCGCCGGACGCGCCGACAGGTGCCCTGGGAATGCGTCAACGATCCGCGGCCGGACACGAATGCCAAGGTCGCCGGGGTCCGTGACGGCGCGGCCCATTTCGTCCGCACGGTCGAATTCGACCGTGAACCGGACCGTGCCCGCCGCCTTCTCTCGGCTCTGGACGCCGTCCGTTCCGATGTATCCCACGCTCGTACCCTCGACTTCGCCACCATGTGCCGGTGGCAGAGCCACGTCCTGGGAATCGAGGATCCGGCCTTCCGGACGGGACCTGCTTTCGCCAAGGGAGGGCGGGAGCGTTACGGGCTGGACGGCGAGACCCGGCGGCAGTTCGATGAATGCCTCGTAGAGGCCAGGGACCCGGCCGTTCCGCTGCCCGCCCGGGCTGCTCGCGCCTATCTGGACGTGTGCTTCTTCCATCCCTTCGACGACGGCAACGCCCGTGCCGCGCTGCTGGCGCTCACCTTCGTCCTCGCCCGCTCAGGTGTCGTCCTGGACCAGGTCGGCCCGATCCAGCGTCTCCGCCGAAGCGCCGATGACGGCGAAGGAGCGCTGGAATTCGCCGGGCTGGTCGCCGTCCTGATCCAGGCCACCCAACGGCGGTGCGAGCGGACGCCACCACGATTCCCCGGTGCCGGATGACGGGGAGCCGTGAGGCCTTAGCGGTCAGGAGTGTTGCTGGAGGAAGTCCGCTAGGCCATGAAGTCTGATAGGCCCTGGAGGAGGCGGTCTACGTCCTCCGTGTTGTTGTACGGGGCCAGGCCTACGCGGAGTCCTCCGGTGTCGCCCAGGCCGAGGCGGCGGGACGCCTCGATCGCGTAGAAGGAGCCTGCCGGCGCGTCGATGCCGCGTTCGGCGAGGAAGCTGTAGGCGTCGGCGGTGCTGTGGCCTTCGATGGTGAGAAGGAGCGTCGGGGTACGTTCGGCGGCCCGCGAATGGACGGTGATCCGGTCGAACGCGGCCAGCCCTTTCTCGATCCGGAGCCGCAGAGAGTCCTCGTGCTCTTCCAGGGTCGTGAACGCGGCGAGCAGCCTCTCGCGGCGTTCACCCTTCCGGGGGCCCAGGTCGGCGAGGAAATCGACCGCGGCGCGGGTGCCGGCGAGGAGTTCATAGGGGAGGGTGCCGAATTCGAAGCGCTCGGGGACGGCGTTCGTCGACGCCAGCAGTTTGTCGGGCCGCAGGGTTTCCAGGAGTTCGGGACGGCTCGCGAGGACACCCATGTGGGGGCCGAGGAATTTGTACGGGGAGCAGGCGAAGAAGTCGGCGCCCATTCGCTCGATGTCCACGGAGGCGTGCGCGGTGTAGTGGACGCCGTCGACGTAGAGGAGGGCTCCGGCCTCGTGGACGGAGCGGGAGATCTCGGCGATCGGGGGGCGGGTACCGAGCAGGTTGGACGCGGCGGTGATCGCGACCAGGCGGGTGCGGTCGGACAGGACCGCGCGGATCGCGTCCGGGGACAGTTCGCCGGTCGCGGGGTCGAAATCGGCCCAGCGGACGGTGGCGCCGGCCTGCTCGGCGGCCTGGATCCAGGGACGGATGTTGGAGTCGTGGTCCAGGCGGGTGACGACGACCTCGTCGCCCGGGCCCCAGGTCTTGGCGAGGGTACGGGAGAAGTCGTACGCCAGCTGGGTGGCGCTGCGGCCGAAGACGATTCCGGTCGCGGGAGCGCCGAGCAGGTCCGCCATGGCCTGGCGGGCGTCGGTGACGATCTTCTCCGCGTTGCGTTCACCGGCGGTGTTGCCGCCCCGGTTGGCCAGCGGGTTCGCCAGGGCGCCGGCGATGGCGTCGATGACGGGGAGCGGTGTCTGCGTGCCGCCGGGCCCGTCGAAGTGGGCGAAGCCTGCCTTCAGGGCGGGGAACCGCGCGCGGACGGCGGCGACGTCATAGCTCATGCCCGAAGTCTGCCATTCCGGCTGGCCGTGACCGTTCAGGGGCTTCCGGTGGCGGAGCTGGGGGGCGTGCCGGTGACGCTGATCGCGACGGCCGTGCCGAGGCCGGTGAGCAGGGCCATGGTGATGAGCGTGAAGAACAACCTGTGCATGGAGCCGTCCTTTCAGGCGAGCGCGGCGGGCTCTTCGATGTGTACGGGTTCGGTGTGTACGGGGTCGACGGGTACGGGTTCGACGGGCACGGGTTCGATGAGTATGGGGAGGCCGTCGGAGGTGTAGGCGTGGCCGTCGCTGGTGATGGCGGCCGACTCGTATCCGGAGTCGGCCAGCCGGGCGAGCCAGAGCAGGCCGTCCGTTCCCATGGCCAGCGCGGCGGTGGCGTACGCGTCGGCGATGGCCAGGTCGGGGCCGGTGACGGTGACCGACCGCAGGGCGCCGGCCGCCTCACCGGAGTGCGGGTCGATCACATGCAGGCCGCGCTCGTACGTACCGGACGTGGCGACGGCCAGGTCGGTGCAGGCCAGGACCCAGGCCGTCCGGTCGTGTTCCCAGGGGTGGCGGATCCCGACGCGCCAGGCCCCGCCGAGCGCCGGACGGCCCCGGCTGCGGACGTCGCCGCCGGCGTTGACGCAGTGGTTGAACGATCCGGCCCGCGCGAGCAGTCGTGAGGCGACCTCGACCGACCAGCCCTTGACGTACCCGGACGGGTCGAGCCGTCCGGTCGCCCGCGCGTCGAAGTAGCCGTCGGTCCTGCGGCGCAGGGCCTCGCAGGCGTCCAGGACGGCGCGGGTGTCCGGCGAGCACTGGTCGAGGGACAGGTCGCCGCCGTCGAGCCGGTTGATCTCGCTGTCGTCACGGTACGTGCTGAAGCGCCTGTCCACCTCGTGCAGCCAGGCGCACGTCCGTTCGACCAGGTCGGTCAGGGTGTCGCGGGGGAGCAGGTCGGCGATGTCGATGGTGACCGCCGTTCCCATCACGTTCTCGATGTGGTGCACGTTTCCCCTGATCAGGCTCTGGCCGCCGCCAGCGCCGACTGCAGCGAGGTGGCGAACGAGCCGGAGGTGTAGGTGGCGCCGGACACGGTGTCGACTCGGGCGCTCTGCGCGGACAGGGCCTGTTGCCGGAGGACGGGGATGGCCCGCCTGTTGACCTGCAGGGTCTTGGCCGGGGTGGTGGCGTGCCTGGCGGCGACGCCGGTGATCCGGCCGTCGGCCACCCGGATGCTGACCTGGATGGGACCGTGCTGGTTGACCGAGGTCTGGCCGCGGAAGAGCCCGTCCTTCAGCCCGCTCGCCGGCGTGCTCCGGCCGCTGGTCTGGGGTTTGACGCGCCCGGGTGTACGGGACGCGCTGGGCGCCGGTTCGAGTTCGCCGGTCCCGCCGGCGGCCTGGTTCGCGCCGGCGGCGTTGGCCTCGAACGTGGCGTCCGCGCCGAACTTGGCGGCGAGGATCAGGGCGGCTCCGGTCAGCGTGCCGGCGAGGGCCGCGGTGGTTCGGCGCATCACGTACCTCCAGGTGAGTGGGTTCACGGGTGGATGGGTCCACGGGGGTCAGAACTCGAACGGGTCCAGGTGGATCTGGCGGCGGCGCACGCGCAGGCGGCGCAGGGTGGCGGTCGCGGCCTCGACCATGCCGGCCGGTCCGCACAGGTAGACGTCGCGGTGCCGTACGTCGGGGACCAGCTCCCGCAGTCCCCCGGGGGTGAACAGGCGCTGCGGTCCCGGCTCGTCGCGCGAGCCCAGCACGTACCGCAGCTCGAAACCGCGCCGGTGGGCGAGCCCGCGCAGTTCGTCACGGAAGACGAGGTCGCCGGTGTCGCCCGCGCGGTAGATGACCACGGTTCCGTGGGGGAGCTCGTCCATCAGGGCCCGGATCGGGGCGATCCCGCTGCCACCGGCGATCAGCAGCGCCTGCGCGCGGGTCCGGTGGCCGGCGGTGAACGTGCCCGAGGGACCGGCGGCGAGCACCCGGGTCCCGGGCCGCATGCGGCTCAGCTCGGTCGTGTGGCCGCCGACCGCGTTCACGGTCAGCCGCAGCCACTGCGGGTTGGGCGCCGCCGACAGCGAGAACGGGTGGGACTGCCACCAGCTCCCGCCGGCCAGGAACCGCCAGCGGAAGTACTGCCCGGCCTGTGCCTCCAGCCGGTCGAGCCGGTTCCCGCCGATATAGATCGAGAACATCGTCTCCGACTCGGACACCACGTCGATGACCTGGAGCCGGTGCCGCAGGTTGAACCACACGGGCTCGACGACCCGGCCCCAGAACAGGCACGCGATCACCAGGGCGTACAGGCCCATCCAGAACCAGCGGCCGAAGCCGTCCTGGGAGAGCTCGGTCCCCTCGGTGAACTGGTGCCCGTACCCGAGGATCAGGACCGCGTAGCCGGCCAGGTGCAGCAGGTGCCACAGCTCGTACGGCAGCCGGCGGCGCAGGCCGCGGATCGCCATCGCGCTGACCGCCACCAGGATCCCGGCGGCGGCGAACGCGGTGGTGAGGGTCCCGTACAGGGTGGCCGTCTCCTCCACCACGGTGACGTTCTCGGTCATCGCGTAGCCCACCGTGATGTAGCCGGCGTGTGCCAGCACCATCACCAGCAGGTACGCGCCCAGCCTCCGGTGCCAGCGCATCAGATCGTGGCCGCCGACCCAGATCTCCAGCCATGCGACCCGGCTCATCATCAGGATCTGCACCAGCAGCAGGTATCCGCCGATCAGCCCGGTGACCCGCCCGACGGCGGTGATGATCTCGGCGGGCTCGCTGAGCGCGCTGGGCGGCGTCCCGAACGCCCACAGCGCGACGCTGGTGGCCAGCAGCGACCAGAACAGCATGATCACCAGTAGCCGGTTGCCCGCGATCCGCGCCGCCGGAGCGTCCCGCCGCTCGGGCGCCGACCACTCGGGTGCCGCCGCGTGCCGGGCGTAGCGCGGGCCGCCGGACCGGTCGGCCACCAGGGGCGCCGTCCGGTTCTCCGGACGTACGGGGCGCTGCGAGTCCGCGTTCCGTGGCGGCCATGACAGGTCAGGGGCCTCGCGTACGGCCGTCCGGCGCTGGTCCCATGAGCTGCCGTACGCCTCGCCACCGGAACGCTCGCGCGGCTCACCAGGGCCGCGACTGTCGAACAGTGAGGACGACCCGCCCGGTCTCAGAGCGTCGTCCATCAGAGCCCGCAGTGGTCGGTTGTGGGAACCGTCTTTCCTGCGTGCACGCGAACCTCCTCCACCGGACGCGTCCCGAGCACGAACGTGCCCACCCGGGCTTGACAGCACGTTGTACGGTCCAGCGCGGACATCGGGTTCACGGCACGGCACATCCACCCGCAAGCCGTGCCGCGCACAGGTCGTGCCGACCGGCAGCCGGGCCGACCGGACGCCGCGCCGACTGGACGTCGTGCCGACCAGCAGGGGAGGGGCGAGAGTGACGCGTCAGGCGGTCAGGGCTTGCGGGCCACGGCGCCGTAGGCGTCGATCGGCTTCTCGCCGGCGCTGTCCGGGCGCCACTGGGTGATCGGCACCATGCCGGGCTCCAGCGTCTCCAGTCCCTCGAAGCACTCGGCGAGCTGCGCGGGGCTGCGGAGGATGTACGGCACGCCCCCGCTCTCCACGAGCTTGTCGGCGCCCTCGGCGACGGCTTCGCCGGTGGCGGTGCCGTCCCACAGCACCAGGTGGCTGCCGGACGCGGCGGCGCCCATCATCCGCCCGACGATGGAGCGCATCACGTCCAGGCCGGGCTCGTAGCCGAGGACGCCCATGAACATCACCGCCACCGGCCGGTCGAGATCCAGGACGGCGGCGGCCTCTTCGATGATCCTGCCGGGGTCGTGGTAGTCGGCGTGCAGGTAGGTGGTCAGCCCCTCGGAGGAGGAGTTGGCCAGCAAGGCGCGCGCGTGCACCAGCACCAGGGGGTCGTTGTCCACGTAGACGACGCGGGATTCGGGCGCGATCCGCTGGGCCACCTCATGGGTGTTCTCCATGGTGGGCAGGCCCGTCCCGACGTCCAGGAACTGCCGCACGCCGGCCTCGGCGGCCAGGAAGCGCACGACCCGGATGAGGAACCGCCGTGACTCCCGCGCCATGACGGCGATCTCCGGATACACCTCGGCCACGGCGTCGCCCGCGGCGCGGTCGGAGTCGTAGTTGTCCTTGCCGCCCATCCAGTAGTTCCACATCCGTGCCGCGTGCGGGATCTCGGACCGCAGCCGGGAGGCGAGTTCGGAATTGGCGTCGGCCATGGCCAGGCTCCTGTGCGGGGGATGCGGGCTACTCCCGTTCACCTTCGCCGGTTCCGATCCCGTGCGCAATGACGGGTGCCGCTTCCGGCCGCCGGTGGCCGGCACCGGCGGCCCGAGAACGGCCCGGGAATGTCAGGCGAACCAGGAACGTCAGGCGGCCCGGTCGCGGTGCGCGGGGCCGTACCGTACCGCCAGCCGGGCCAGCGCCACGGCGGCGATCAGCAGCCCGAAGTCGCGCAGCGCGACATCGAAGAAGTCCGGGATGGTGAGCAGGTTGAGGATGATCCCGGCCAGCCACGCGGCCACCAGCAGGCCGCCGAACCGGGGCGCCAGCGCCACCGCGATACCGGCCACGATCTCGATCACGCCCACCGCGTACATCGCCTGCTGCGCGGTTCCGGGGACGAGATCGTCGATCCAGGGGGCCAGGTACTGCGGCCACTCGGTGAGCAGGCCGGTGAACTTGTCCAGCCCGAACAGGATGGGGGCGACGGTGAACACCGTCCGGAGCATCAGGAACGCCTGATACCCGGGGTCGGACAGCACGCCCGGGCCCTGCGTGGCGGTGGATGACCGCGAAGCCATGAGAGTCCCTCCTTCTAACGACGACCTTCTAACAACGACTACTGTTGACGTTAGAACGTAGCGGAGATTTCTTCAATAGAAATAGTTTTTAGAGATGGAGGTTCTCAGAGATGGACGGATCCTCGACCTCGCACGTGTCGGCCGTCGCCGCCCTCGACGAGCCGACCCGGCGCCGGCTGTACGACTTCGTGGCCCGGCGGCCCGCGCCGGTGAGCCGCGACGAGGCCGCCGACGCGCTCGGGATGTCGCGCAGCACGGTGGTGTTCCATCTGGACCGGCTCGCGAACGAGGGGCTGCTCGAGGTCGTGTACGAGCGCCGTACCGGCCGTACCGGACCCGGCGCCGGCCGGCCGTCCAAGCTCTACCGGCGCGCCGCGGAGCAGATCGCGGTGTCGCTGCCCGACCGGCGGTACGAGCTCGCCGGCCGGCTGCTGGCGACCGCGATCCAGGAGGCCGGCGACACCGGCGAGGCACCCCGCCGGGTGGTCGACCGGCTCGCTCGCGAGCTGGGCGGCGATATCGGCCAGGCGGCACGCGACGCCCACCCGGACGAGGACGGCCGGGACGCCGCGATGCGGACGCTGGAGGACTTCGGGTTCGAGCCGCGCGACGAGGAGGGCGCGATCGTCCTCGGCAACTGCCCGTTCCACACGCTGGCGCAGCAGCACACCGAACTGGTGTGCGGCATGAACCTGTGCCTGCTCGGCGGGATCCTCGACGGCCTCACCGCCACCGGCCTGACCGCCCGCCTGGACCCCGACCCCGGCCGCTGCTGCGTACGCCTCGAAGCGCCACCCCGGTAAGGCCGATTTCAGTAAGAGGTGATTGTCCCGACTCGGCCCAATGTGCCGGAGGTAGCGAACACGAGGTCGCGGACCAGCGTCGGTGTCTAGGAATGCCTGTCACACGCTCGCCCACACGGTGGCAACGCATCATCCGGCTTGGCGGTATCAGGTCCTGAACGGGGACGGACCTCTCCCGCCGATCAGGGGGAGATCGCATGACCATGGACTCCACGCGGCTCGGCGTGCGGGAGGCACGGCCGCCAGGCGGGCTTTCCACCGCGCCTCACACGGCGATCGATGTGCTCGGGCCGCTGCGGGTACGCCGCGGCGGTGAGGCGGTGCCGTTGCCCAAGCGGCGCCGCAGCCTGCTCGGGCTGCTGGCGCTCAGGCCGGGCAAGGTCGTGACGGTGGACCGGCTGGTGGAGGGCCTGTGGGGACAGGACGCACCGCCCACGGCCGTACGGACGCTGCACAGCCACATCGCCAAGCTGGGCGCGCCGCTCACCGGAAGCCAGGCCGAACGGCTGATCCAGCGGCGCGAGCCCGGGTACCTGCTCGCCGCCGACCACGTTCACGTCGACCTGGCGCGCTTCGAGGAGTTCGCCGCCGAGGGCAGGCGGCACGCCGAGCAGGGCCGGTTCGCGCAGGCGGCGCGGGCCTACCGGGCCGGGCTCGCGCTCTGGCGCGCCGACGCGCTGGCCGACTGCACCGTGTACGGCTGGGCGGCCGCCGAGGTCGCCTATCTGGAAGAGCGCCGGCTCGACGCCCAGGAGGGCATGTACGCCGCGCTGGTGGCGGCCGGAACGCCGGACGGTGCGGTCGGCGAGCTGGAACGGCTGGTGGCGCTGCATCCGCTGCGCGAACGGTTCTGGTCCCTGCTCATGGTCGCCCTCCAGGCCGGCGGCCGTACGGGCGAGGCGCTGGAGGCGTACCAGCGGGCTCGCCGGACCCTCGTGGACGCGCTGGGGACCGAACCGGGAGAGGGCCTGCGCAACGCCGAGGCCGCGATCCTGCGAGGAGAGGGGAACGGGCGGACGGCCCCCACGACCGCGCCCGGGACAGCGCCGCGGACGGTGCCCGCCGTGGAGCCGCCCGCGCTGCCGCAGCCGCTGAACGCGCTCATCGGGCGCGACCGGGACATCGCGAGCGTGGCCGAGCGGCTCGGCTCGGCACGGCTGGTGACGCTGACCGGGCTGGGTGGCAGCGGCAAGACCCGGCTCGCGGTCGAGGTGGCCAAGGCCGTCGCGGGGGACTTCGGCGAGGTCGCGTTCGTGGACCTGGCCGTGCTGCGCGACGGCGGGCTCGTCACCGCGGCGGTGGCCGAGGCCCTGGGCGTACGCGAGCGGTCCGCCGAGCCGATCATCGACGGCCTGATCCAGCGGGTCGCCCACGACCGGATCCTCATCGTGCTCGACAACTGCGAGCATCTCGTCGGCGCGTGCGCCCGGCTGGCCCACCGGCTGCTCACCAGCGGCCGGCATCTCACGATCCTGGCCACCAGCCAGGAGGTCCTGCGGGTGCCGGGCGAGGTGCCGTGGGCCGTACCGCCGCTGGGCGTGCCGGATCCCGGGACGGTACGTACCGCCGAGGACCTGACCGGCCACGACGCCGTCACGCTGTTCGCCGAACGGGCCCGCATCGAGGCGGTGGAAAGGCTGTCCCCGCAGGACGCCCGTGCCGTGGCCACGATCTGCGCGCGATGCGAAGGGCTACCGCTGGCCATCGAACTGGCGGCGGGCAGGGCGGGCCTGCTGTCGCTGCCCGAGACGGCCCGCTACATGCGCGACCGGTTCGCGGTGCTCGCCGACGGCCCGCTGTCCGTACGGCCCCAGCACCGCGCCCTGCTCACGACGGTGGCGTGGAGCTACGGTCTGCTCGCCGAGGAGGAACGCGGCGCGCTCCGGCGGGTCAGCGTGTTCCCCGGCAGGTTCACCCGGCAGGCCGCCGAGGCCGTGTGGCCGGGCCTGCCGATGCTGTCGGTGCTGGGCCGCCTCGCCGACAAGTCGCTGCTCAAGGTCGTCCCCACGGCGGCGGGCATGCGCTACCGGCTCCCCGAGACGATCCGGGAGTACGCCGTCGCGCGGCTCGCCGACGATCCGGACGAGTTCCGGCAGGCGGGCCGGGACCACGCCCGCCATTTCCTCAAGCGCGCCGAGGAGATCGAGCCGCGCCTCCAGGGACCGGAGCTCGGCTCGCTCATGGAGCGGCTTCCCGACCACCATGACGATCTGAGGGCCGCCATGGCCTGGCTGACGGCGGCGGAACCGGAGGCGGCGCTGCGCCTGGCGTCGGCGCTGTGGCGCTACCACTACCTGCGCGGCCGCTACAGCGAGGGCCGCGACTGGCTGAGGCAGGCGCTCGCCGCGTACGGTCCGGGCATCTCGCCGGCGGTGTACGCGAAGGCCTGCTGGGCGGCGGCCAAGCTCGCGGCCCTCGAATGCGACTACCAGGAGGCGATCGGGCTCGCAGAGTGCGCCCTGGAGGAGAGCCAGAAGACCGGCGACGCGGAAGGCGTCGCGCGGTCGAAGTCGCTCCTGGCCTCCGTCACCCGGGAACTGGGCGACTACGGCCGTTCCATCGAGCTGTGCCGGGAGGCACTGGCCTTCGCCGAGGCGGCGGACGACCGCTGGGCCGCCGGGCACGCGCTGCAACTGCTGGGCTTCGCGTCCTGGCTGTCGGGCGACTTCGCGGCCACGGTCCGCTGGTCCGGCCGGGCCCGCGAACTCCTCGTCCAGGTCGGCGACAAGGAACGGCTCGCCTGGTGCCGGCTGGACCTCGGCGCGGCGGCGTATTACACCGGCGACCAGGCCGGAGCGTCGGACCGGCTGGAACAGGCCCTCGCGGAGTTCCGGGAACTGCGGTTCAAGGAAGGCATCGCCTGGGCGGAGAACCTCCTCGCGCTGGTCGATCTCGACCGGCGGCGCCCGCGCGACGCCCTGGGCAGGCTCGCCGTCAGCCTGCGGCTGCACACGGAACTGGGCGACCGCTGGCGGCAGGCGAGCGTTCTGGAGGCCCTCGCCCGATGCGTCGCCATGATCGGTGACCTGCCGCTGGCCGCCGAGTCCTTGCGGGCGGCCCGAACCGTCCGGACGGCGATCGGCGCTCCAGTGCCACCCGCCGAGCGGCCGGCACTGGAGGCGACCCGCGCGCGAATGCCCGCCCTATCGAATGCCGGCCCCGGTCCCTGCGGCCTGTCCGACCCCTATGACCCGTTCGAGCCGTCCGACCCCCTCGATTCGTCCGACCCGCCGCACGCCCCGGACATCGATGGCCTCCTGCACCGGTTGCCGGACCTCTGTTAGCGACAGCGAAGGCCCTACGTGAAAGGCCCTACGTGAAAGGCCCTACGTGAAAGGCCCTACGTGAAAGGCCCTACTTGACAGGGGCAAGGCAGAGGACGTAGCCGTCCCCTCCGGATTCGCCCTTCCAGAAAGCGGTCTTCGCCTGGGGGTAGGCCTTGCAGATGGTGCGCGAACTGATGCTGAACTGGACCTGCGTCTTGTCCGGCACCTTGCCGACGACCTCGTACTGCCGCTTGGGATCCGTACAGTCGACGATCCGGATGTTCGAGTCGCCGTCGCGGGCGACGCAATCGCCCACGGCGGCCATATCCGGGGAGCTCTTGCTCGCCATCCAGCCCGCCACGGCCATAGCGGAAATGCCGGCGGCCAGCAGAGAAAGGACGATTGTCTGGCCCGTCTTGCGGCGCTTCCGCGGGGGCGGCGCCCACTGCTGAGGCGGGCCCGCCGGCTGCGGGTGCTGGGAATGCTGCGGGTGCTGAAAATATTGCCCGCCCTGGTCGTACGGGCCGGCTCCTTGACCTCTGGTCATCGCTCTCCCCAAGAGTTTCTGCGCCACGAGTTTCTGCGCCACGAGTTCCTATATCACGAGTTCCTGTGCCATTCGTTCCTGTGTCATGCGTTCCTGCGCCATGAGTTCTGTGGTCGCTCGTGACGGGTGGAATCCATTCGTACCGAGCGCCGGTTGCCCGCCGGTTGCCGTTCGAGATCGCATGACGATCTGGGCGGCCGCCCGGTGGCAACCGGGCGGCAACAGGCCCCGCCTAGAAAGGAATCAATCGTCAACTTCGGGGAGAAGGTTCGATGGACATCGATCAGAACAGGCTCAACGACTTCCTGCAGCGCTTCGTCGGCGACCTCGGTGCGGTGATGGCGGCCGGGAGCATCGTCGTGGGCGACCGGCTCGGCCTCTACAAGGCGCTGGCCGACAAGCCGCAGCGTCCGGAGGAACTCGCCCAGCGCACCGGAACCGCCCCGCGTTACGTCGAGGAATGGCTGCGGGGGCAGGCCGCCGGCGGGTACGTCGAGTACGACCAGGACTCGGAGACCTACTCGCTCTCCGCCGAGCAGGCCTTCGCGCTGACCGACCCCGACGGGCCGCTGTTCATGCCGGGCGCCTTCGAGCTCGCCGTCGCGGCGCTGCGCGCAGAGCCGCAGATCACCGAGGCGTTCCGTACGGGCGACGGGTTCGGCTGGCACGAGCATGACGCCGGGGTGTTCAGCGGCTGCGAGCGGTTCTTCCGGCCCGGGTACAGCGCGGGTCTGATCCCCCAATGGCTGCCGGCCCTGGACGGCGTCGAGGCCAAGCTGAAGACCGGCGGCCGGGTCGCGGACGTCGGCTGCGGGCTGGGCGCCTCCACCATCATCATGGCCAACGCCTACCCGCGCTCGGAGTTCACGGGCTCGGACTACCACGAGGGCTCGGTCGTCCAGGCACGCTCGCGGGCCGCCGACGCGGGCTGCGCCGGCCGGACGGTCTTCGAGGTCGCCTCCTCCCAGACCTTCACCGGCGGACCGTACGACCTGGTCACGACGTTCGACTGCCTGCACGACATGGGCGACCCGCGCGACGCCGCCCGGCACATCCGCGAGTCACTGGCGCCGGACGGCACCTGGATGATCGTCGAGCCGTTCGCCGGGGACAGCACCGCCGACAACCTCAACCCGGTCGGCCGGGTCTACTACTCCTTCTCCACCTTCCTGTGCGTTCCCAACGCGCTCTCCCAGGACGGGGGCTACTCGCTCGGGGCGCAGGCCGGTGAGCAGCCGATCCGCCGGCTCGTCACCGAGGCCGGCTTCACGCGCTTCCGCCGCGTCGCCGACACGCCGTTCAACATCGTGTACGAGGCCCGTCCCTAACCGCCCCGCAGGTTGACTCGTGGCGTGTTCGCCCTTCCAGAGCTGCAAGCAGGCGAACACGCCACGAGTCAACGGTCGGTGAGGGTGGCGTCGGCCCATTCGCGTAGGCGGTGCAGGTGAGGGTCAGGGGGTGCGGTGACGATGCGGGGGGTGCCGATGGCGACCTCTCCGCCGGTTCCGTCGATGGTGATGAGGGTGCCTTCCGGGACGGTACGGCCTGCGACTCGTACACAGGCCGAGGCGGCGTCGACGGTGAGGTCCGCGGCCCCCACGACGGCGGGCTTGCCCATGGCTCGCGCGACGACGGCGGCGTGGCTGGCGGGCCCGCCACTGGCCGTGAGGATCCCTGCTGCGGCGGCCAGACCGTGCATGTCGAGTGGGGATGTCTGTGGCCGTACCAGGACGACCGGGCCATCGGCCGCCATCCGGGCCGCCTGATCGGCCGTGGTCGCCACCCTGCCGGTCGCGACCCCTGGGCAGGCGCCCAGCCCTCGGGTGAGGATGTCGAGGGACTCGGAGATCTCTATTCGCGGCGTGTCGGTGTACTGGAGATCCTTCGGCGAGACCCGGAGGAGCGCCTCGCGGCGGCTGATGACGCCCTCGTCGGCCAGGTCGACGGCGACGCGGACGGCTGCGCGCCCGACGAGACCGCCGGTTCGGACCTGCAGGAGCCACAGTTCGCCGGACTCGTAGGTGAACTCCACGTAGCACGCGTCGCGGTAGTGCTCCTCGATCCGGTTCATGGCTTGCAGGAGGCCTGCCCACACTGCCGGTTCCCGTTCGGCCAATTCGGGTAGCGGCCGGGTCATCGACCTTCCGGAGACGACGTCTTCGCCCTGGCGGCCGAAAAGGACCTCCCCGAACGGAGCGCGTTCACCGGTGTTGGGATCGCGGCTGAAAGCGACGCCGGTGCCGCTGCGGTCGTCGCGATTCCCGAACACCATGGCCTGTACGGTGACGGCCGTCCCGAGGTCGTGCGGGATGCCGTTCAGTTCGCGGTAGGTCCTGGCGCGCGGTGTGTCCCACGATGAGAACACGGACCTGATCGCCGCTTCCAATTGCCGCATCGGGTCGTCCGGGACGGGTTCGCCGGCTCGTTCGCGGATGAGGGCCTCAACGGCGCGGATCGCATCGGTGGGGTTCTTCTCCTCGCGCGTGGCGGCTTCCAGCATTTCCGGTGCCAGGCCGATGACCGCGGAGGCGTAGCCGGTGAGGAAGCGCAGGCGCGAGTCGAGCGCGAACCGCACGTCCCCTGTATCGGCCGCGAGTTGTGCCGTGGTCGCGGTGGTGAGGCCGAGGTTGAGGATCGTGTCCATCATGCCGGGCATCGACACGCTGCCGCCTGAGCGGACGGACACCGCGAGCGGGCGTTCTGGACCGCCGAGCCGCCGTCGCGTGGTGGTCTGGAGAGTGGAGACGGCAGCCGCCAGTTCGGCGGTGAGGCCATCGGGAAACCGGCCGGCACGGAGGAAGGCGCGGCAGGCCGCCGTGCTGATGACGAATCCCGGGGGTACAGGGAGTTCGAGACGCCGCAATACGACGAGGCCGTGCCCTTTGCCGCCAAGAACGCTCGGCGTTTCCTCGTTCGATGTCTCCTCGACCGCCGGCGAGAGCGGGTGAATCCAGGTCATCGATTTCCCCGGTTCAGTGTCGGGTGAGCCCGAGGGTGGCGAGCACGTCTTCGTGAAGCTGGAACCACACGGTGTGGTACGACTCGAAACCGTCCGTCACGTAATCCAGGGCACCGGATCTGGCGAGCGTGAGCGCGTTGGTGAGACGGATCCGGTAGCGCTGGAATCGGGGGATCGCAGCGGCCAGATCCGCGCAGACGAGATCGGCGCGCCGGTGGAGGTCCGCGAACTTGTCCAGGACCAGGCAGTCATAGGCGAGGTCGGTGTGGTCGTTCGCTGTGAAGGCACCGCCGGTGGATCGCAACTGCCACGCCGTACAGAGATCGAGCAGTTCCGGGTTGAGGACGAGGAAGTCCTCGTACGCCTTGGCCACCGGGATCCGGGCTCTGGAAGCGTCCAGTTCGGCGGAGATGCGCTCGGCGTCCGCCGTACGGCCGGCCTCGGTGAGGCTCCAGCCGCCGAAGTCGCCCGGAACGTGCGTGACGAGACCGGCCACCGCGAGATCGATCAGCTCGGATTCCACATCGGGCTCGGGGAGACCCGTCGCCGCGGACACGCGGGCGAGGCCGGCGGCTCCGATGCAGCGAAGGGCGTGCAGCGCCGGATGCTGGGCGACGCGGGTCATCGTCCGGCCTCGCCGGTTCGCGCCGTGGTCGTTTCGCCGGCGATCGCCACGGCGTAGGCGGCCCCTCGTCCATGGGCTCGGGCGAAGATCCTGCCCGCCTGGACGCGCACGGCCGCCTCGGTGGAGTCGCCCACGTCCGGGATGCCGATGGCCGACGCGATGGCGGCGCCGTCGTCGAGGACGAGGTGCGGGGCCGGCCAGGAGTCCTCCGGGACGACGCGTCGCAGGCAGCTGGTGATGTCGCCGATCCTGAGCCGTACGAGTCGTCCGACCTCGGCGGGGTCGCTCGTCACCACGGCCACGGTGATCCGGTCGCCGGGACGTGCCGCGCGGACGGCCTCCTCGGCCGCCTCGAGCCGGCCGGTGCCGAGGACGGCGATCACGCCGTCGGGCTCGAAGCCGACCGGGCGGCCGGTGATGTGATCGGTCATCTCCGCCGGCGGCTCCCAGTCGTCCTGGACGAGGTGTGCGGGCGTGATGTAGGGCAGGTGCGGCGGGTTCCAGGTGTCGGCGAGGTCGAGGCCGGCCAGGTGCCGGCAGGCGCGGGCCAGGTCGAACGGGTCGCCGAATCCGGGCGCCGTATCGGCCAGGTGATCCGCTCCGTTCACGAGCGTGAGGGCCAGTTCGGCGAGGCGCACCCGTCGTGCCTCCTGCGGTTCGCGTGACTCCAGCGCGAGCGCGAGCAGCAGCGCCTCCAGCCGGGTGACCTGAGCGAGCGCGGTACGTCCCGGCTCGTCCTCGAACAGTCCGGCGAGCGAGCGCGGTTGCGGCTTCTGCCCGGAGGGCGTGTCGCTCGTCAGCGGCAGGCGTTCCAGCCAGATGCGGGCGAACGCGCCCAGGGTGTCGGCCAGGCCGGGTGACGGAGCCGCCCCGCCCGTGCCCGTGTCTGCGCCCGTGTCTGTGCCTGCGTGCTCGATCGAGTCGGTCAGGATCGCCAGGTAGAGCGCGCGCTTGCTGGGGAAGTTGGAGTACACCGCGCCTCGGGTCAGCTCGGCCCGTTCCGCGATGCGGTCGACCTTGGCGTCGGTGTAACCGCGCTCGGCGAACTCCTCCCGGGCCGCGGCCAGTACGGCCGCTCGGGTGCGCTCCTGCTGCTGGGCCCGGGTCAGCCTGGCCATCGCGACTCCTCGCTACCTGAAAACCGCTACCTGAGAACCGATCCACCTGAAAATCGATCCACCTGACACCGGTCTCCGAATCCCGATATCTCGAACACTCAGATGTTTATATCATCTGAGTGTGTGGCCTCGGGAATCAGACGCCGGCGAGGGGAGCGTTGTACGAGATCAGGGCCGTGTCCGTGCCATCGACGCGGAGTTCGGTGATGGCGCAGTTGCCTACCTGGGGGAACAGTGCCCGGTAGCGCGCGGGCGCGATGCCGATCAGTTCGCAGAGCGTCAGCCGCAGCAGGGTGTTGTGCGCGACCACGAGGACGCGTCCTCCTCCGTGACGGGAGGCGATGCGGCGCAGGGCCGTCGCGCCTCGGACGGCGGCCTTGCCGGGGTTCTCGCCACCAGGGAACGCTCCGGTCACCGGATCGGCGCGGAACGCGGCGACCTCGGCGGGCGGCATCTCGGCGAGGGTACGGCCTTCCGCCGAGCCGAAGTCGACTTCGGTCAGGTCGCCGTCCACGGTGACCGGCAGGCCGAGGGCCGTGGCGGCGGGCGCCGCGGTCGCCCTCGCCCGCTTGAGCGGGGAGGCCCAGACCGCGTCGAGTGCGGCGGTCTTGGCCCAGACTCCGAGGCGTTCGGCCTGCTCCCGCCCCGTGGCGGTGAGGGCGATGTCGCTGACGCCCGCGTAGCGGTTCTCGGCGTGCCACACGGTCTGCCCGTGCCGTGCCAGGAAGAGTGTCGTGCTCATTGCCCCGTCATCCTCATTGCCCCGTCATCCATGCTCTCGTGCGTAGGCGGCCACCTCGGAGGGAAGCCAGCCGCGCTGTTCCAGTTCGTCCAGAAGGCGGTGGAACGGCTCGGTGAACCGTTCCATCCCGCCTGGGCGAGGCTCTATGACCGTGCGGACGCGCACCATCGATTCCGCGACATCCGCGAGCGTTCCGTCGCCGCTCGTTCCGGCCCCGCTCGACCCGTTCCCACTCGTTCCGTTCCTGCTTGTCCCGTTCCTGCTCGTCCCATCCCAGTCCGTCCCGTACGCGGCGAGCACGGCCATGCCGAGGGCGGCGTCGGCGTGCTCGGGGACGCGGGCCTCGCGGCCGAGGATGTCGGCGCGGAGCCGGTTCCAGTACGCGCTGCGGGTCGCGCCTCCGGTGAACGTGATCGGCCCCTCGACCACTGCCCCGAGCTGCCGCACGTACGCGAGAGCCAGCCGTTCGATGAGCGCGATGCCCTGGAGGTACGCGGCGTGCCGGTCGCCCTCGCCGGAGGGGGTGCCCAGCAGGAACCCCTCGGCCTGGGGCGCGAGGAACGGGAACCGCTCGCCGGGGGAGACCAGCGGGTAGGCCAGTGCTCCGGACGGCTCGTGGTGCGAGGCCAGCTCGTCCAGGCGGGGGAGGTCTCCGGACAGGACGCCCGCGCCGACGCTGGAGGCGCCGCCGGGCAGCCACGCGCAGTCGGGGGCACGGTGGCTGTACATGACGCCGGCCGGGTCGCGGATCGGTGTCGCGGTCACGCCCTTGAGGACGAGCGTCGTCCCGAGCACCGAGTTCCAGTGGCCGAGGCGGAGGGCGCCCGAGCCGAGCTGGGCGGCGCAGCCGTCGGTCATGCCGGCGACGACCGGGATGCCCTGCGGCAGGCCGGTCGCCTCGGCGGCGCCCGCCCCCACCTTGCCGAGGACGGTGCCCGGGCGGACGACCTCGGGGAACAGGGACGCGGGCAGGCCGAGTCGTTCGTGCACCTCGCACGGCCACGTCTCGGACTGGAGGTCGTAGCCGGTCTTGAGGGCGTGGCTGGAGTCGGTGGCGGCAGGTGCGCCGGTGAGCCGGGCGACGATGAAGTCGGCCTGGTGCGCGATGCGGGCGTGGCCGAGGTCGAGGGCGGCGGGACGTTCGCGCGCGAGCCACAGCACCTTGGCGAGGGCCCATGACGGCTGGATGCGGAGGCCGAGACGGTCCCACAGCTCGGCCCCGGCATCCTGGGCGGCGCGGGCCTGGTCGGGCGCCCTGCCGTCGTCGTACATGAGGCCCTCGGTCAGCGGCTCGCCGTCCGGCCCGGTCAGCAGGACCGTTCCGGAGGTGCTGCAGACGGCCACGCCGCGTACGGCGGCGGGCGGCACCTCCGCGAGGGCGGCGCGGGTGGCCAGCGTGACGGCGGTCCACCAGCCGGCGGGGCTCTGCTCGTGGCGCGGGCCCTCGCGCCGCCCGGTCAGCGGCGCCGTGCCGCGCCCGGCGACGTGGCCCGTGGCGGTCACGGCGAGCGCGCGGACCCCCTGGGTACCGACGTCGATGCCGACCCAGACGGCGTCTGGGGACCCCTCTGCCACGATATGACCCCTTTGATTTCGCGCTAAGTCTTGTGAACTTACAATATCCAAGCGTTATCTTGTCGAGCCCACCGGGCGCCGAAAGCCGAGCTTGCCCAGTCTGTACAGGGGGTTGACGGGATGGTGGCCGATGTTACAAGCTTCGGGACGTGGGCAACCGAAGTGTTACCAGTGCGGCCCGCCGTGTCGCCTCTCGCGCCGCCTGGTCTCCGTCGATCACCGGTCGTGCGGTGCACCGTCACGGGAGGATCGAAGCATGACCCACGATGACAGCAGCGGCCGCCGGGGACCCGAGCGCCGCCGGCACGACATCGCCGACCACGTGCTCTCCGCGGGCTCGGTCACCGCCGCCGATCTCGCCGAGCGCTTCGGCGTGAGCCTCATGACGATCCACCGCGACCTCGACGAGCTCGAACGCCAGGGCATCGTCCGCAAGTACCGCGGCGGCGTCACGGCCCAGCCGTCCGGCGTGTTCGAGAGCAACGTCGCGTACCGGATGAAGTCGATGCGCACCGCCAAGGACGCCATCGCCGAGCGGGCCGTCGCGCTGATCGAGCCGGGCATGGCGGTGATGCTGGACGACTCCACCACGACGCTCGCGCTGGCCCGCCGGCTGGCGGGGATCACGCCGCTGACCGTCATCACCAACTTCCGCGAGGCGATCAACCTGCTCGCGAGCGAGCGCGACATCCGGCTGATGGCGCTCGGCGGCGACTACGACCCGCTGCACGACTCGTTCCTCGGGGTGGCCTGCGTGGACGCGATCGGGGCCCTGAACGTGGACCTGTGCTTCGTGTCCACCTCCGCTGTCTCGGGCGGCTTCGCCTACCACCAGGAGCAGCACATCGTGTCGGTCAAGCGGGCCATGCTCGGCGCCGCCGCCCGCAACGTACTGCTGATCGACCATTCCAAGCTCAACCGCGTGGCGCTGCACCGGGTGGCGCCGCTCTCGGTGTTCGACCGCGTCATCGTCGACGACGGCGCCGGCGCCGAGGCACTGCGCGACCTCGACGAACAGAAGGTGACCTACGAGATGGCGACGACATGAGGGTGCTGGCCGCGGGGGACCTCTTCGTGCTCCCGGCACTGCTGGACGAGGCGCTGCGCGCCGAGCTCGGCGCCGCCGCCGACGTACGGCCGCTGGAGCTGCCCTGGCCGGTGACCCCGTTCGGGCCGGTGGCCGAGGTGGACGAGGCGTCCGGTACGGAGGACTCGCTGATCGAGGCGCTGGACGGCGTCCGGGCGTGCGTCACGCAGATGGCGCCGATCACCGCGAAGGTCCTGGAGAACGCGCCCGACCTGGAACTCGTCGCGGTCGCGCGGGGCGGGCCGATCAACGTGAACGTCGAGGCCGCCACGGCGCACGGCGTCCAGGTCTGCTACGCCCCCGGCCGCAACGCGACCGCCACCGCCGAGTACACGGTCGGCCTGCTGCTGGCCGCGCTCCGGCGCATCCCCGAGACGCACGCGGCGCTCGCCCAGCGGGGCGAGTGGGGCGGGCGCTACTACACCTACGACGCCACCGGCCTTGAGCTGGAGGGCACCACGGTCGGGCTCGTCGGCGGCGGCGCCGTCGGAAGCCGTGTCGCGCGCATCCTCACCGGCTTCGGCGCCGACGTCCAGGTGTACGACCCGTACCTCTCAGACAGCGGAGCCACCGCCGCCCCGGGGGCGACCCCCCACACCCCCCGGGTCGGCTTCGCCTCCAGCAGTGTCGCCCGTGGGGGGGCGACCCCCCACACCCCCCGGGTCGGCTTCGCCTCCAGTTTGGACGAGCTGCTCCGCCGCTCCAAGATCGTCTCGCTGCACGCCCGGCTCACCCCCGAGACGCGCGGGCTGATCGGGGCCCGGGAGATCGGCCTCATGCCGTCCGGCTCGGTGCTGATCAACTGCGCCCGCGGACCGCTGCTGGACCAGGACGCGCTGTGCGACGCGCTGGAGTCGGGCCACCTGCTGGCGGCCGGGCTCGACACGTTCGCCGAGGAGCCACCGCCGCCCGGCGCGCGGGTGTTCTCCGTGCCGGGCCTGGTCATGACCCCCCACCTGGGCGGCGCGAGCCGCGCCGTCGCGGAGAAGGCGGCCCGGATCGTCGCGGCCGAGGTCGGCCGCCTGCACCGGGGCGAGCCGCTCGCCCACTGCCTCAACCCCCATCGCCTCAACCCCCATCGCCTCAACCCCTCCTGAGCGAACGGAGGCCACGATGTTCATCGGAATCGACGTTGGCACGTCCGTGGTCAAGGCCGCGGCCTTCGACGCGACCGGCCGGGTACTGGCCGTCGAGTCGCGGCCCTCGCGGACGCGCGCCCAGGACGGCCGCGCCGAGCAGGACCCGGACGAGGTCGCCGGTGCCGTCGCGGAGGTGCTCGGCGCGATCACCGCCCGGTACCCCGATCCCGTCGCGGCCGGGCTGACCGGCCAGGGCGACGGGGTCTGGCTGATCGACGGAGACGCCCGCCCCGTCCGTCCCGCGATCACGTGGATGGACGCACGGGCCGGCGACATCGTGGCCGAATGGGCGGCGAACGGCGTCGCGGAGACGGTGTTCCGGCGTACGGGCAACGCCCTGTTTCCCGGCTGCCCGGCGCCCGTGCTGGCCTGGCTCGACCGGCACGAGCCCGCATCCTTGGACGCCGCCACGACCGCCGCGTACTGCAAGGACATGGTCTTCCAGCGGCTGACCGGTGTGCGCGGCACCGACGTGAGCGACGCGTCCGTGCCGTTCCTGGACCCCCGGACCCGCGCGTACGACGCCGAGGCGCTCGCCGCCTGCGGGCTCACCCACCGCGCCGGCCTGCTCGCGCCCGTCGCCGAGCCGAGGCCCGAGGGGGCCGTGCTCGCGGGACACCCGCTGCCGGCGGGGCTTCCGATCACCGCCGGGCCGTTCGACGTGCCCGCCTGCGCGCTCGGGGCGGGGGTGACCGAGCCGGGCGACGGGTTGCTGATCATCGGGACGACGCTGGCCTGCCTGGCGGTGATCGACGAGCCCCGGCTGGACGGCGAGCCGACCGGGTTCCACTTCGCCACCGGGCGGCGCGACCGCTGGCTGCGCGGGATGCCCGCGATGGTCGGCACGGCCGCGCTCGACTGGGTGCTCGGCGCGGTCGGCGCCGCCCATCGCGACCTGGACGACCTGCTCGCCGCGTCCCCGCCGGGCGCGCGCGGCGTACGGGTGCTGCCGTTCTTCTCGCCTTCGGGGGAACGGGCGCCGTTCGTCGAGCCCGCGGCCCGCGCCGAGATCACCGGCGTCAGCCTGGAGACCACCACCGCCGACCTCGTCCGGGCGACCTGCGAGGGGATCGCCTACGCGGCGCGGCACTGCCTGACGGCCGCCGGCCTGTCCGGTGAGCTGGCCGTGGCGGGCGGCGGGACGCGGAGCGAGTCCTGGCTGGGGCTGTTCGCCGACGTGCTGGGCCGCCCGCTGAGGGTCGCGGCGGAGGAGGCCGGGGCGCGCGGCGCCGTACTGGCCGCCGGGCATGGTCTGGACGCGGCCGAATGGACGCGCCCCGCCGGGATCCGCGATCCGGACGCCTCCCGCGTCGCCTTCTACGAGGAGGAGTACATGGCCTATCGGGACCGGGTCGCGGACGCGCGAGAACGCTGGCACGACAGTTCATAACGGCACGCCATGTTCTTAACCCACGATTTTATCTCACGCGGCTCGCCTCACCCGACTTATCCCATGCGGCGGTTTATCTCTGCGGCTTATCTCGTACGGCTCACTCATCCGGCAATTCCGCCGGACGACATTCGGGATGGGCCCGTACAGCCCGCTTGACCTCACGTGATGGTTCGGATGACGGCTATCGCGGTGCGCCTTTAGAGGGTCGCTTCGGCGTGCGCCGAGAACGGACGAACCGCCATCGAAGTGGTCACGTCCAGCGTCTTGACACCTGATCGGGCACCTCCTACTCTCAACTTCACTCTCAAGTTCACGTTAATTGCCGTTAAGTTCTCATTTGTTTCGTTGATATTCAGATCGGAGTGGGTCGGTGACCGGTTCCCCGAGCGCGACGCTGGCGCCCTACGGGCTCCGCTGCGACCATCGCGTCGAGCCGCTGGGCCTCGACGCGGCCGCCCCCCTGCTCGCCTGGCGGCTGGCCTCCGGCCGGCGCGGCGACGCGCCCGCCGCGTACCGGGTGCGGGTGCGCACCGAGGGCGATGTCCAGGTCTGGGACTCCGGCAAGGTCACCGATCCGGCGGCGGTCGAGGCGCTCTACGCGGGCGAGCCGCTGCTGCCCCGTACCCGCTACCACTGGACGGTCACCGTCACCGCCGAGGACGGCGCGACGGGCGAGGCGGAGTCGTGGTTCGAGACCGGGATGGGGACGGGGCACGAGCCCGCCTGGACGGCGTCGTGGATCACGCATGACACGACGGCGCTCGACGTGGTGGACGCCCCCGAGGAGGGCGAGCTGGCCCTCGTCGATCACGGGCTCCAGCCGGCGATCCGGCTGCGGCGCGCGTTCGAGGCGCCCGCCGTACCGGTCCGCGCGCGGCTCTACGCCACCGCCCGCGGCCTGTACGAGATGCGCGTCAACGGCGCCCGCGTCGGCGACGCCGAGCTGGCCCCCGGCTGGACCGACTACCGCGACCGGATCGACTACCAGGCCTACGATGTCACCGCGCTGCTGCGCGAGGGCGGCAACGTGCTCGCCGCGACCCTCGCGGACGGCTGGTGGAGCGGCTTCGTCGGCTTCGACCCGCGCCGCGCCGGCGCCCATTACGGAACGTTCCCGGAACTACTGGCCGAGCTGCACCTCGACTACGCCGACGGCGCCACCGAGGTCATCGCCACCGGGGACGGCTGGCACACCGCCCGTTCGCCCATCCGGTACGCCGACCTGCTGATGGGGGAGTGTCACGACCTCCGCCGCGAGACCCCGGGCTGGGATCGTCCAGGCACGGGCACGGGCACGGGTGAGGACGGAGACGGGGGCGCAGCGCTGGACGGCTGGCTTCCGGCCGAGGTCACCGGCACTGACCACTCCCTGCTCACCGCGTCGGTCGCGCAGCCCGTACGCGCCGTACAGGAGCTGGCCCCCGCGTCCATCACCCGTCTCGCCGAGGGGCGCCACCTCGTCGACTTCGGGCAGAACTTCTCCGGCCGCGTACGGCTCACCGCACGCGGCCTGACCGCCGGCGACCGGATCGTGATCCGGCACGGCGAGGCCTTGGACGAGGACGGTCGGCTCTACACCGACAACCTGCGTACGGCCGCCGCGACGGACGTGCTCATCGCGGGCGACGCCGCCGAGGCAGTCTTCGAGCCGCGCTTCACGTACCACGGCTTCCGCTACGCCGAGGTGAGCGGTCTCGACACGCTCGGCGAAGGCGACGTCACGGGTGTCGTCCTGCACAGCGACACACCCTGGGCGGGCGAGTTCTCCTGCTCGGACCCTGACATCGAGCGGCTGCACCACAACATCGCCTGGGGCCAGCGGTCCAACTTCGTCAGCGTCCCCACCGACTGCCCGCAGCGCGACGAGCGGCTCGGCTGGCTCGCCGACGCCCAGGTGTTCCTGGCGACGGCCTGCCTCAACGCGGACGTCGCGGCCTTCTTCGACGGCTGGCTGCGCGACGTGCGATTCGCCCAGTCGGCGGAGGGCGGCTTCACCAACGTGGCGCCGAGGCTGGCCGGTGTCGCCGACGAGGGCGCTCCCGGCTGGGGCGACGCGGGCGTGCTGGTGCCCTGGCACCTCTACACCGTGTACGGCGACGAGCGCGTCCTGGCCGACAACCTCGACGCCATGTGCGCCTGGGTGGACTTCCTTCACCGGAACAACCCGGATCTGGTGTGGAGCCGCCGCGTCGGCCCGCACTTCGCCGACTGGCTCTCGCTCACCCCGACCCCGCGCGATGTCGTCGGCACCGCGTACTTCGCCCGCAGCGCCGAGCTGACCGCGCGCGCCGCCGAGGTCCTGGGCCGCCGCGAGGTGGCCCAGCGGTACGGGTCACTCGCCGAGCACGTCCGCAAGACGTTCGGTGAACGGTTCGTGACCTCGGACGGCAGGATCGAGGGCGACACCCAGACCGCGTACCTGCTGGCCCTGGCGTTCGACCTGCTGCCCGCCGCGCTCGTACCGCGCGCCGTCGAGCGCCTGGTCGAGCTCGTCGAGGCCGAGGGGCCCGGTCTGACCACGGGGTTCCTCGGGGTGGGGCTGATCGCGCCCGTGCTGGACGAGCACGGCCACGCCGACCTCGCGCACGCCCTGCTGCGCCGTACCGAGGCACCGTCCTGGCTTCACCCGCTGCGGCACGGCGCCACCACGATCTGGGAGCGCTGGGACGGCTACACCGACGAGCGCGGGTTCCAGGCCGCCGCGATGAACTCGTTCAACCACTACGCGCTCGGCTCGGTCGGCGAATGGCTCTACCAGGGCGTCGCTGGCCTCGGCCAGGCACCCGGCTCGGCCGGGTACCGCGAGCTGCTGATCCGTCCCCGTCCCGGCGATCTGTCGGCGGCGAGCGCGTCCTACGAGTCGGTGCGCGGCACCGTGCGCACCGCCTGGACGCGCGAGGGCGGGGAGTTCCGGCTCCAGGTGACGGTGCCGCCCGGAGCGTCCGCCACCATCCTCGTTCCCACCCCGGATCCGGACGGAGTACGAGAGGGCGGCGTCCCCCTGGCCGAAGCGCCAGGAGTGCAGACCCTCGGCACAGAACTCATCAGCACGGGGCCTGGAGCGCTCCGCTGCCACGTGACATCGGGGGAGTACCGCTTCACCGCGGAAGCCCATTGACCACCGTCCCCGGGCTGGGACGGTCTCCGGCGGTTCCCGCCGGTCATCGAGGAGGACACATGACATCGTCGTTCGAGAGGGTGCCGCTGAGCCGCCGCGGATTCCTGCGGGTGTCGGGCATCGGGGCGGCGGCGGTAGCGCTGCCCGCGGCCCTGACGGCCTGCGGCGGGTCGTCGGGCGGTTCGTCGGGCACGCTGCGCCTGGTCGGCGTCGCCGACCAGCAGAAGCCGCTCGACCTGCTCACCAAGGCCTACACCAAGTCCAAGTTCACCACCTCCTTCGCCCCCACCGACCAGGTGCAGACCTCGGTGCGCACCCAGCTCGGCGCGGGCAACGCCCCCGACGTGCACGTGGTGTACCCGGGCGACGGCTCCTCCATGAGCATGGGGCAGATCGCCAAGGCCGGGCTGCTCGCCGACCTCAGCGACCAGGCGTGGACCAAGAAGATCCCCGCGAGCTTCAAGCCCGCGTACCAGATGGACGGCAAGACGTTCATCTACTCGGCCGGCTCCAGCGTCATCGGCGCCATCTACAACAAGAAGGTCTTCGCGGAGGCCGAGGTGGAGCCGCCGACGACCTGGAGCGAGTTCCTCGAGGTCTGCGAGAAGATCAAGAAGAAGGGCAAGATCCCGATCGCGCTGGGCGCGCAGACCCAGTGGGTCACCCAGCTGATCACCTACGCGCTGGTGCCGTCCACCGTGTACGCCAAGAACCCGCAGTTCGACGCCCAGATGAAGGCCGGCTCCGCGTCGTTCGCCCAGTCGGGCTGGGTGCAGGCCCTGGAGATGTACCTGGACCTGCAGAAGCGCGGCTTCTTCAACGACAACCCCAACGGCACCACGTTCGAGCAGGCCACCTCGATGGTCGCCACCGGCAAGGCGGCGATGGCCATCCAGGTCTCGGCCGTGCTGCCCGACTTCCGCAAGGCCGCCACGAACGCCGACGACCTGTCGATGTTCCCGGTGCCCGGCGCGGACAAGGCGGCCGACAACTGGATCCCCGCCGGTGTCGTGGTGGGCCTGGGCGTCAGCGCACGCGGCAAGAACAAGGACGCCGCCAAGGCGTTCATCGAGTTCCTCGGCGAGCAGCGCAACATCAACGCCTGGGCGGAGGCCGTCGCCTGCGTCCCGTTCGTCCGGGACGCCAGTTCCAAGATCGACCCCGTGCTGGACCCGTTCCTGCCGTTCATGGACGGCGGCAAGGCCGTCCCGTTCATGGACCAGGCCTGGCCCAACGCCGAGGTCCAGCCCGCCCACTTCGCGATGGTCCAGGAACTGCTCGGTGGCAAGACCACCATCGCCGAAGGTCTGGCGAAGCTGGACGAGACTTACCGGAAGAAGTAGCCCGTGACACCCACTACTCGTGCCCCGGCGAAGCCGGCGGCCGGCCGCAAGACCGGGGGCGGCACCGTCCCGACCGGGCGGCGCCCCCGGCGAAGGCGGGGCGGTTTCCTGACGCCGCCGTGGTGGTTCGCCGTACCCGCCCTGGCCGTGTACGCGCTGGTGGTGCTCTACCCGAGCGCCAGCGGCATGATCTTCGCCTTCACCGACTGGAACGGCCTGGGCGACCGCTCGTTCAACGGGTTCGCCAACTTCACCCGGCTGTGGCGCGACGACGCGGCCCGCGGCTCGCTGATCAACACGCTGCTGCTGACCGTCGCGATCGTCTTCGTCCAGAACGGCATCGGGCTGCTGCTCGCCCTCGGCGTGCACACGCACATCAAGTCCAAGGCCGTGCTGCGGGTGGTGTTCTTCGCCCCGGCCGTCGTCAGCCCGGTCATGGTGGCGTTCCTGTGGAAGTACGTCTACAACCCGGCGCCGGACGCCGGGCTCAACGGCATCCTCGGGGCCGTCGGGCTCGGCGGGCTGCGCCAGGACTGGCTCGGCAACCCCTCGCTCGCGATCTGGTCGGTGGCCGGGATGGTGGTCTGGCAGTTCGCCGGCTACTCGATGGTCATCTTCCTGGCCGGCCTGGAGGGCGTCCCGGAGGAACTGCACGAGGCCGCGATGATCGACGGCGCCGGGCCGTTCCAGCGGTTCCGGAGCGTGACCTGGCCGCTGCTCGCGCCCGCGGTGACGATCAACATGATGCTGTCCACCATCGGCGGGCTCAAGCTGTTCGACCAGGTGTACGCCGCGACGAACGGCGGTCCCGGGCATGCCAGCGAGACCCTCTCCACGGTGCTCTACAAGCAGGCGTTCGTCTTCGGCAACTACGGCTACAGCACGGCGATCGCGCTGGTGCTGGCGCTGTTCGTGGCCGCGGTGTCGCTCGTCCAGATCTACTACCTGCGCGGCCGGGAGGTGACCGGGTGAGAATCCGCTACGGGTTCCGTACGTTCCTGCTCGAACTGGTGATGATCGCCGCCGCCCTGGCGTTCCTGTTCCCGGTGTACGCGCTGATCACGCTGTCGCTGAAGGACAAGCAGCAGATCGCCTCGGCGCCGCTGGCACCGCCGACCTCGCCCTCGTTCGGCAACTTCGCCGACGCCTGGCAGCGGGCCTCGCTCGGCTCGGCGCTGCTGAACAGCACGGTGATCACGGCGGTGAGCCTGATCGCGCTGATCGCGGTCGGCTCGTTCGCCGCCTACTTCCTGGCCCGCTGCGCCTCGCGGCTCGGGTTCGGGCTGTACGTGCTGTTCCTGCTCGGCATCGTGCTGCCGTTCCAGCTCGGCATGATCCCGCTGTTCAAGATGGTGGACGCGGCCGGGCTGCTCGGCAGCTACCAGGGGATGATCATCTTCTATACCGGCATCCAGCTGCCGTTCACGATCTTCCTCTACACCGGCTTCATCCGGGCGCTGCCGGCCGACTACGCCAACGCCGCGATGATCGACGGCGCGGGCCATCTGCAGGCGTTCACCAAGGTGGTGTTCCCGCTGCTGCGGCCGATCACCGGTACGGTCCTGATCCTCAACGCGGTCTTCATCTGGAACGACTTCTTCACCCCGCTGCTGTATCTCGGCGGCTCGGCGCGCGAGACGGTCCCGGTCCGGGTCTTCGCGTTCGTCGGCCAGTACGTGTCGGACTACGGCCTGGTCTTCGCCGGGCTGGTGCTGGCCGCGCTGCCGATCCTGGTGATCTTCCTGGTGCTGCAGCGGTACGTGATCAAGGGCTTCGCGAGCGGGCTGAAGGGGTGATCCCCGCACGGCTGCGGGCGGTCCTGGAGGAGCCGCCGCCCGCGTACTCCCCGGCGCCCATCTGGTGGTGGAGCGGCGAGCGGCTCACCCGGCCGAGGCTGCGCCGCCAGCTGGAGCGGTTCGCCGAGGGCGGCGTCTTCAACCTCGTCATCCTCAACCTGGCCCCGTCCGGGCCGATGTTCGGCTCGGACGCCGACGACCCCGCGTTCTTCTCGGAGGCGTGGTGGGAGCTGCTGGACGGGGTGTGCGAGGACGCCGCCGGGCTCGGGGTGTCGCTGTGGTTCTACGACCAGCTCGGCTTCTCCGGCGCCGACCTGCAGGCCCGACTCGTTCGCGAGGTCCCGGGCTTCGCCGGGCAGTGGCTGGAACGGGACGGCGGCACCGCGACGCGCGGCTTCGACTACCTGTCGGCCGAGGCGTGCGCGGTGCTGCTCGACCGGGTGCACGGCGAGTTCGAGCGGCGCCTCGGGCACCGCCTCGGCAACGTGATCGTCGGGTCGTTCCAGGACGAGCTGGCGTCGCTGCCGACCTGGACGGAGTCGTTCGCCGAGGAGTTCCAGCGGCGGCGCGGCTACGACCTGGCGCCGCATCTCGGTGTCCTGTGGGGAGAGGGCGACGGGGCCGGCGACGGGGCCGGCGCCCGCGCGATCCGGCGCGACTACCACCTGACCAGGGCGGAGCTGGCCGAGGACGCGTTCTTTCGCCCGCTCGCCGAATGGCACGAACGGCACGGCCTGCTGCACGGCTGCGACCAGCAGGACCCGGCGCGGGCGGGATTGCCGGTCGACGGGGTCCGGCTCTACGCCGACTACGCGCGCACGCACCGGTGGTTCGGTGCGCCCGGCTCGGATCACCATGGCGACGCCCGCATTCACTCGTCCCTGGCGCACCTGTACGGCCGGGACCGTACGTGGATCGAGGCGTTCCACTCCAGCGGCTGGGGCGGGACGCTGGAGGAGACGTTCGACTGGCTGCTGCCCTGGCTGCGTTCCGGGGCGACCCTCTACAACCCGCACGCCGTCTACGCTTCGACCAAGGCGGGCTGGTGGGAGTGGGCGCCGCCGTCCACCGACTGGCGCCAGCCGTACTGGGCCCACCACAAGGTCTTCGCCGACGCCGTCACGCGACTCTGCGCCGTCCTGTCGCTGGGACGCCACGTGTGCGACGTCGCCGTGCTCTTCCCGACCGCGACCGCGCAGGCCGGGAGCCGGCTGGACGGCGTGGACCCGGACGCCGCGTACGCGCAGGACACCTACCGCGCCCTTGTCGGCGACATGGCGTGGTTCCGGATGGTGCCCGGTGCCCTCGACCGGCTGCGGATCGACGCCGACGTTCTTGACGACGACTCGGCCCAGCGCGCCACGATCGCCAGGGGCCGGCTGAACGTCGCGGACGAGTCGTACGCCACCGTCCTGCTGCCCGCCTGCACGGTGCTGGAAGGCGAGACGGCCCGGCGGCTCACCGAACTGATCGAGGACGGCGGCCGCGTCATCGCGATCGGGCCGCCTCCCCGCGAGGGTGTCGGCGATGAAGCGGCCGGTGCAGCGGTCGCGCGGCTCGCCGAGCTGGTCGAGACCGTCCCGGACGTGGACGGTCTGGGCGCGCTGCTGCGCGACGGGCGCCGGGTGAACGCGCCGGTCCCGGCCCTGGTTCGCGAGGTGGACGGCGCGACCGTGGTCTTCCTCACTGCGGCCGCGTCGATGGCCAGCGAGGTCTCGGTCGGACGGCCCGACGAGCGAGGCGCCGATCTCGGCTGGCTCGACGTCACCTACGACTTCGACCCGGACCGCTACCTGCGGGACATGCCCGTCCGCGTCGATGGGGTGAGCGGCCCGGCCTACCTGGTGAGCCCGTTCGGCGGCCCGCCACGGCCGCTCGCGTGCACGGTCTCCGGGACGGCGGTCGAGGTGATCGTGCCGTTCGACGACGGACCCGCCGCCCTGCTCGTCTTCCCCGGTGGCGAGGCCGAGGACGTGGCCCCCGCCGTCCCAGGTCCGGAGCGCGAGATCGACCTCGGATCGTCCTGGGACATGGAACTCGTCCCGACGCTCGACAACGCCTGGGGAGACTTCGCCCGCCCGGCCGGCGATGTCGTACCGCTGGAACGCTGGGACCTGCTGCATCGCCTTGAAGGCGAGGCGGACGTGGCGGGCGAGGAGGACGTGGCGAGCGAGGCGGGCGAAGAAGGCTGGACGCAGGCGCACGCCACGTTCGGCCCGCACGGGATCTGGCGCACAGGGACGGCGGACGGCGCCGCCTGGCAGACGGCCGTCTACTCCGACTCTCGCGGCATCCGCAAGGACCCCGTGCATCGCGACGTCCTCGGGCCCAAGGGCCACGTCCCCGAGGAGTTCCTGGATTTCGGTGACGTGCGCGCGGGGGAGCCGGTGACGTTCCGCGCCCGGCTCACCGTGCCAGCTGGGAGCGCGGCGGGGAACGGTGGTCACCCGGCGATCGGCGCCGCCGCGGCGAAGACGCTGACGATCAACGGCACTCCTGTTCCGCTCGACGACCACGGCTATTTGGCCATCGCCACGGAGTCACTCCCCGCCGGGGACCACGACATCGAGCTCCGGCTCGTACCGGACGAAGACGTACGGCTGCGCGCCCACGTGGCCGTGGTGAACGACCCCGAGCGTTACCGCCGCCCGGAGTGGATGACCATCGAGGGGGACGGACGACCCGGCACCCACGTCACGTTCACGACCGCACTGGGTCCTGGGCCGACCGTTCAGGTGGTGTCGGCGGCACCGTGCCAGATTCTGGTGGACGGGCAGGAGATCGGCCGCCAGGGCGGCTTCGACCCGTACGCCGAGCAGGAGGCCCCGCGCGCCGGCCGCTACGAGCTGCCCGAAGGCGGCACGGAACTGACACTGATCGTCGCCGGGACCGACGTACTGGTGGACAGCGCGGCGGTCTCCGGACCCGGCTGGACAGCGACGCGTGACGGCGAGCCGGTGACCGTTCTGCCGCGGCGCCGCCAGCACGGCGACCCGGCGGCGCTGCACCTGCACCGCCGCCCACCCCCGCTGCCCGGCGCGAACTGGCTGGAAGACGAGGACGACGAGTCTGTACCGCCTGTAGTGCCCGTTCTGCCTGTACGGCTCGCCGCCCCCGGCGCAGAGCCCCGGGTCGAATGGCTGTGCTTCACCGTCCCGCCGGGCGCGACCCGGATGTCCTTCGAGGTCTTCGGCGAACTGTTGGACGTCCGGCTGGACGATCACCCGCTGGAGTTCACCGCGGATTCGGCAGGGTTCGATTCGCTACTCCCCGGGAGCCGAGCGGGAGTGCGCACGGCCACGGTACGGATCCGTACGCGTCCCGGACACCAGGCGGGCGCCGCACTGGCCGGACCGGTGCGGTTCGCGGCGGCTCCCGGAACGATCGAGCTGGGTGACTGGGAGGACGTCGGTTTGGCCGGGTACAGCGGCGGCGTCCGCTACCGCCGCCAGGTCGAGCTTCCCCCGTTCTCCGGTACGGCGACGCTCGATCTCGGGCGCGTGCGCGGCACCGCAGAGGTGACGGTGAACGGCCGTCCGATCGGCACCCGCATCTGCGCGCCCTACACGTTCGACCTCGGAACGGCGCTCCGGCCCGGGATCAACGAGATCGAGGCCGTCGTCTACGGCACCCTCGCCCCCTATCTCGACGACGTGAGCCCGACGCACTTCGTGTTCGACGGCCAGCGCGTGTCGGGCCTGTTCGGGCCGGTGCGCGTGCGCCTTCCCGAGAACAGCTGATCCTCACCGGGTCTCCCTCCCTTCCCCCACTTCGAGGAGAGCTTCATGATCAGTGCCCGACGACCTTCCGGCCCGGCGATGGGACGGCGCGAGCTGCTCGTCGGCGGCGGCGCCCTCAGCCTCGGCGCCGCCGCCGTGGGCTTCTCACCCAGCAAGGCATGGGCCGCGCCCGCGTTCCAGGACGACCCGTTCGCGCTCGGCGTCGCGTCCGGCGACCCGTGGCCGGACGGCTTCGTCCTGTGGACCAGGCTCGCGCCGGAGCCGCTCGCCGTGGACGGCTTCGGGGGAATGCCGGCCCGCAAGGTGCAGGTCCGCTGGGAGGTCGCCGCCGACCAGGGGTTCCGGAAGATCGTCCGGCGCGGGAGCACGTTCGCGACCCCGGAGCTGGGCCATTCCGTCCACGTCGAGGTACGCGGGCTGAACCCGGGACGCGAGTACTTCTACCGGTTCCGCGTCCGCGGGGCCGAGAGCCCGATCGGCCGTACGAAGACCGCCCCGCCGCCGTGGGCCCCGCTCAAGGAGCTGGCGTTCGGGTTCGCGTCGTGCCAGGCGTGGTTCGAGGGCTACTACACCGCGTACCGGCACATGGCCGAAGAGGACCTCGACCTCATCCTCCACCTGGGCGACTACATCTACGAGAACGCCATCGGCGCGGACGGCGGCGTCCGCAAGGTCGCGCTCGCCCCCGAGGTACGGGCCGAGCCGTACGACCTGACGCAGTACCGGCTGCGGCACGCGCTGCACCGCTACGACCCCGACATCATCGCCGCGCACCAGGCGCACCCGTGGGCGCTCATCTGGGACGACCACGAGATCGACGACAACTGGGTCGCCGACAAGGGCAAGGACCCCGGCACCGACCCGGCCGTCTTCGTCAAGCGCAAGGAGGCGGCCTTCCAGGCGTACTACGAGAACCTCCCGCTGCGGCTGGCCGCCAAGCCCAAGGGACCGGACGCCCGCCTCTACCGGAGCCTCGGCTATGGCCGGCTGGCGAAGTTCCACATGCTCGACACCCGCCAGTACCGCGACGACCAGGCGTGCAACGACAAGACCAGCGACTGCGCCGACCGGCTCCTGCCGGGCCGTACCGTCCTCGGCGACTCCCAGGAGAAGTGGCTGTTCGACGGGCTGAAGAGCTCGGACGCCACCTGGAACATCGTCCCGCAGCAGATCCCCGTCACCCAGGTCGACACCGTTCCCGGCGACGGCAGGGCGTTCGTCATGGACTTCTGGGACGGCTACAAGCCCGCCCGCGACCGGCTGTTCGAGCGGTTCGCCGACCCGAAGGTACGCAACCCGATCGTCCTGACCGGTGACATGCACCGGCACATGGCCGCCGACCTGAAGCTCGACTTCGATGACCCCCGGTCCCGGACGCTCGGCGTGGAATTCGTCGGTACATCCATCTCGACCAAGATGGACGGGATGGACCTCGACCCGGGCGGCCAGAACCTGCTCGACGCCAACGAGCACATCAAGTTCACCAGCTACCAGCGCGGCTACGTGACCTGCACGCTGAACAAGGACACCTGCCGCGCCGACTTCAAGGTGCTCCCATACGTGACGCGCCCGGGGGCGCCGGTGAGCGTCCGGAAGAGCTTCGTCACCGAGAACGGCAATCCGGGCCTGCAACCAGCCTGAGCCCCAACCAGCCTGAGCACCGACCAACCTGAGCACCAAACAGTCAGAGCACCGAACAGTCTGACCACACGGACCGCCGGGCGGGCGTCAGCGGCCCGCCCGGCGGTGTACGGGTCGTGTTCGGCGCCGTGCGACTGTGCCAGGCTGGCCCGGGTGGGGACGAGCATGGCGGATACGCCGGCCGGTGACGATCCGGGGAGCGCGGCGGGTCCCGTGCCCGTGCGGCCGGGGCGGCGGATCGCCGAGCTCGACGCGCTGCGGGGATTCGCGCTGTGCGGGATCGTCTTCATCAACATCCCGCAGACCCTGGAGATGTTCGCCTACGCCGACGAGTTGCCCGCCGAGCTGCGGGTCTTCGTTCTGGGGCGCTTCTACCCCATCTTCTTTCTGCTGTTCGGCATCGGGTTCGGGATCTTCCTCAGGTCGGCCCGGCGGCACGCGGCGCGGCCCCGCGTGCTGCTGCTGCGGAGGTTCGTGGCGCTGGGGATCCTGGGCGTGCCGTTCCACCTGCTGCAACCGGGCGAGGTCCTGCTGCCGTTCGCCATCACCGGCGTCCTCGTCCTGCTCCCGTTCAGCCTCCTCGCCGGACGGGAGCTGCTGCTGAGCGGGGCCGTGCTGACCGCCGTCGGCGTACTGGCGGGGACCGGAGGGTTCGCGGTGCTGCCGGGGCTGCTCGTGCTGGGCTTCGCCCTCGCCGAGCTGGAAGTACCCGAGAACCTCCAGCGCTGGACGGTACGGAGGCTCCCGGTAGCCGGCGCCGGAATCGCGGCCATAGGTCTTCCGGCCTGGTGGGAGCTCGCGTCCGGGCTGCCCGGGATCCGGCTCGGGCTGGTCCTCTCGCTGTCCATGTCCGCCGGATATCTGGTGCTGTTCCTGCTCGTACTCCGCACGCCCGCCGGGCCCGCCGCGTCCTGGGTTCTGGCCCCGATGGGACGCATGGCGCTCACCAACTACGTCACCGCGGCGATGCTGTTCGTACCGATCGGCGGGGCCTTGGGGCTGCGGGACACGCCGCAGTGGGGTCTGGCCGTTCTCCTAGGCGCCGGTGTCCTGGCAATCCAGGCAGTGTTCAGCAACGCGTGGCTGCGGGCGTTCCGTTACGGCCCGCTGGAGTGGGCATGGCGATGCGTCACCTACTGGCGGTTGCTGCCGATCCGAGCCCGCCCACCCCAGCGAGCGCCGTCATGAGCGGGGGCTAGTCGCCGTCATCGTTAGTCGCCGTCGTCGCCACCGTCGTCGTTGCCGCCGTCGTCATTTTCCTGGTCGTCGTTGTTCCCGCCGTCGTCGCCGTCGTCGCCCTCGCCGCAGCCGGCGGTCACCATGGCGGTGGAGCCGAGGACGGCGACGGCGGCGACGGCCGGGACGGACGCGGGAACCAGCGCCGTCGCGATGGCCAGCATCCCCTTGACGAACGCGAGCAGCGTTTTGACGAGCATGAAGTCTCCTGGGCCGGAATCCGAAGAAGCCGATACAGCTGAGGGCTGCCCACCCGGGCCCACCCCTACACCGCCGGCGCCCGCCGGCTTCCACTGGCCTTCCGCCGGCCTTCCAGCGGCCTTCCGCCATGCGTTGACCTGGATTGTGTACGGGCCGGGGGCGTGACTGGTGTGCCGGTGTTCCGTTTCGATGGACGGCCCGCCCTCACCGGCGCGCTGCCCGAGGACACCCTGTACGGCGCGCTCGTCCAGGGTGTCCGAGAGGCGGATATCCCTCATCATGTGACTTTGGGTTTCGTAACGATTACCGTGTGTATCTGACTGGGTGGGTGCGGGGTGCCCGTCTGTACGGGCACGGGTCGGTCAAGGACCGTGCCCGCAGAGTGTTGGAGGCTGCTGAGCGTGGTGGAGACTGTCCGGAGGCCTTTGCGGGAGATCGCTCGGCCGTTCGTTGCCGGCGGGTCGCCCGGTGTCAGTGTCCGAGATCGTCTCAAGGGCCTGACGGCCCGGGACGAGGAGGTGCTGCGCCTGATCGGTGCGCATATGGGTTCGCTGGCCTCGGGTGACCTGGCCCGGCGCTGCCGGGACGGCCTGGCGCACTCCACCGACACCTGGGCGGCGCGCAAGCGGGACCTGACCGCCCAGTCATCGTCGCGGTGGGCCGGGTCGGTCACCTCCAGCACCCACGATCAGTGGGGCCTGTCCCGCCGCGCCCAGTGGCAGCACCTGCAATCGCTGACCGCGGGAATCGGCACCGTCCGATACCGGCTGTCCCTGCCGGTCGGGGACAAGGGCGCCACGGGGCGGCCCGGCGGTTACCGCAGCAGGCACGAGTGGTTCTGCAAGACCCGCCGACTGGCGATCCTGGAAGCCGAGTATCAACGCGTCAGTGCCGAACGCGCGGCCGGGCGCGTCTCGGTCGTGCGGGGTGGCAGGCGGCTGTTCAACCAGCGGCACAACCTGGATGCCGCGGGCAGGACCGAGGCCGGGTGGCGGGCCGAGTGGGAGGCGGCGCGCTGGTTCCTGACCGCCGACGGCGAGTCCGGCAAGCGGTGGGGCAACGAGACGATCCGCGTCACCCCCGACGGCCAGATCAGCATCAAACTGCCCGCCCCACTCGCCGAGTACGCCAACGCCCGGCACGGCCGGTACGTTCTGGCCGCCCGCGTGTCCTTCCCGCACCGGGGCGCCGAGTGGCGCGACCGCATCGCCGCGAACCGGGCCGTCTCCTACCGCATCCATCTGGACGTGACCAGAAGCCGCTGGTACCTGGACGCCTCGTGGACCCGTAAAGACCTGCCCATTGTTCCTCTGGATTCGTTGCGGGCCGGTGGTGTGGTCGGGGTGAACACCAACGCCGACCATCTGGCCGCGTGGCTGTTGGACGAGCACGGCAACCCGATCGGCCGGCCGCGCCGCTTCGGCTACGACCTGACCGGCACCGCCACCCACCGCGACGCGCAACTGCGGCACGCCCTCACCCGCCTGCTGCACTGGGCCAAGCGCACCGGCGTGCAGGCCATCGCGATCGAAGACCTGGACTTCACCCACTCCACAACCCGCGAGAAGCACGGCCGCAACAAGCGCTTCCGGCAGCTGATCTCCGGTATCCCGACCGGGCGGCTTCGCGCACGGCTGCTGTCGATGTGCGCCGAGGCCGGTCTCGGCGTGATCGCGGTCGATCCCGCCTACACCAGCAAGTGGGGAGCACAGCACTGGCACAAGCCCGCCACCAGTAAGAAGCCGGCCGCTACGCGGCATGAGGCCGCGTCGGTGGCGATCGGACGACGCGCCCTGGGGCACCGTATCCGGCGACGGACGGCACTGCCCCCGCACGACCAGAGCGATCGTGCGGGGCATCGGACCGCCCAGGCCGGACACGATGACCGAGGGCGTGAGGGACCCCGCCCCCGCAGTCCCGGACCACCGACACGATCGGTCGGCGCCGAACGCGGCGTGAACGCGGAAGACCAGGACGCCCAACACCGCTCGGAGCGTCCGACTGAGCCCTTACAAGCAACGCTCAGTCCCTAGGAACGGTTCGAGGGCGCGCATGTAGTCGACCAGGCGCACGCCGATCTCGAACGCGACGTCGGCGCCGTCCAGATCGGGATCGAGCCAGACCTCGGAGATCCGCCGCCAGGACGCCGGGCCGATGAACGCTCCGGCGACGGCGTCCTCGCCCAGCAGCGGGCGCCAGCTCGGCTCGGCGGCGCCCAGGCGTGCGAGCACCGCGTCGTTGTCACCCTCGGCGCGGTGCTCGGCGTGGAAGCCGATCTCCAGGGCCCGGGTACGGGCGGCGGCGACGATGTCGGCGCCGATGATCTGGGCTTCGTAGTGCTCGCGCAGGGGTTCGGGGCCGCCGAACCACGCTTTCACTCCCTGGCGGCGCACCTGCAGGTGCACCTGGCCCAGGGCAGGCGGCACCGAACCCCTGACGACCTCGCCGACCTGGTCGAAAAGCTCCCAGTCGTCCACGTACCCACCCCCCGGTGACGATCTTAAGCCGCCGCGACGGGCCCTGAAACCGCCGTGTCCGTCCGCCGGCGGTGCGGATCAGCCGAGGTCGTCGAGCTTGCGTTCCAGGACCGCCCGCTCGCGCTCGTTGCCGCACAGCCGTACGGCGAGCTCGAACTGGGTGCGCGCCTCATCGGCGCGTCCCAGGCGGGTGAGCAGCTCGCCGCGAACGCTCGGCAGCAGGTGCGAGACCGGCAGCGCCTCGGCCGCCGCCAGATCCTCCACGATCGGCAGCGCCGCCGCCGGTCCCTGCGCCATGGAGACCGCCACCGCCCGGTTGAGATCGACCACCGGGGACGGCGCGAGCCGGCCGAGCGCCTCGTAGATGAGGACGATGCGATCCCAGTTCGTCGCCTCGACGGACGGGGCGACGGCATGGCATTCGGCGATCGCCGCCTGCAGGCCGTACGCGCCCAGGCCCCGGCCGGCCCGCTCCGCGCGGGCCAGGGCGGCCCGTCCACGGCGGATCGCGGCGCGGTCCCAGCGGCGGCGGTCCTGGTGCTCCAGCAGTACGGGCTCGCCGTCCCGTCCGGTACGGGCGGGGAAGCGCGCGGCGGTCAGCTCCAGCAGCGCCAGCAGGCCGTGGACCTCGGGCTCGTCCGGTACCAGCCGGGCCAGCACCCGGGCGAGGCGCTGCGCCTCGCCCGCGAGGTCGAACCGGATCAGATCGTCACCCGAGCTGGCCGTGGACCCCTCGGTGAAGATCAGGTAGATCACGCTGAGCACCGGGCCGAGCCGTCCGGTCCGCTCCTCGGGCGGCGGTACCTCGAACGGCACCCGGGCCGCCCCGAGCGTCTTCTTCGCCCGGGTGATCCGGGCCTGCACGGTGGCGGTCGGGACGAGGAACGCCCTGGCGATCTCGTCGCTGGTCAGGCCGCCGACCACGCGCAGGGTGAGCGCCACGCTCGCCTCCCGCGACAGCACGGGGTGGCAGGAGGTGAACATCAGCGCGAGCACGTCGTCGTCGATCCGGTCCGGATCCCACAGCACGTCCTCGGCCTCCCGGACCGGATCGGCGGGCGCGCTCCCCGAGAGGACGCCGCCCTCGCCCAGGTCCTGGGCGAGCGCGGCGTACCTCTCGTCACGGGCGGAGCGCCGCCGGAACGCGTCGATCGCGCGGCGCCGCCCGACCGTCAGCAGCCACCCCGCCGGCCGGCGCGGCACGCCGTCGCGAGGCCAGGTCACCAGGGCCTCGGCCAGCGCCTCCTGGGCGAGGTCCTCGGCCAGCGCGAAGTCGCCGGTGTACCGCGCGAGCGCGCCGACGATCCGTGCCGACTCGATCCGCCAGACGGCGGCCACGGCCTCCCGGCCGGTGGGGTCACCCATCTCCGCAGTCTCCCCTCAGAGCTCGCCCCCTCAGAGCCGGCCGGTGTCCCCTCAGAGCCGGCCGGTGTCCCCTTAGAGCTGGCCGGTGGCCTCGCGCCACGCCCGCTCCTTCTGGATCCACTCGTTGTCCTGCGGGAACTCGTCGATCGTGGTGACGCGGCGGATCTCGGTCTTGAAGCCGGGACCGGTCATCGGCGAGCGCCTGGCCCACTCGACGGCCTCCTCCTTGGAGGCCACGTTGAGGATGTAGAAGCCGCCGAACAGCTCCTTGGTCTCGCCGTACGGGCCGTCGGTGACCACGGGCGGCTCGGCGGAGTAGTCGACGACCACGCCCTCCTCGGCGTCGTCCAGCCCCTCGGCGGCGAGCAGCACACCGGCCCGGATCAGCTCCTGGTTGTACGTGCCGACGGTCTCGAGCATCTGGTCGAAGTCGATGTCCACCATGCCCTTGAAGGCCTCGTCGGTCGCACGCATGATCAGCATGTACTTCATGATCCATCTCCCTGGGTCGTCCGGGCCCCCTTTCGGACCCTCTCACTCCTAGGTCGAACGGGAGGGCCAGGGATCAACACGACCGCCGGATTTTTCGGCACCGTTTCTCCGGGAGCGGTTTCCGGCGGAGCGGATTCTTCGCGGGAGCGGATGTTCGCGGGCCCAGATTCTTGACTGATTCCAGAAAGTGGGCCAGCCTTTGTGGCGTGTCCACGACCTCGGACTTCCAGGAGATGCTGCGCGGAGTCGCCCTGCGCGTGACCCGTCCTCGGGTGGCGGTGCTGGGGGCGGTGAACGCGCATCCGCACGCCGACACGGACTCGATCATCCGTGCCGTACGCCAGGAGCTCCCCAAGGTGTCCCACCAGACGGTGTACGACGCGCTGAACGCGCTGACGGCAGCGGGCTTGGTGCGCCGCATCCAGCCGTCCCGTTCCGTGGCCCGCTACGAGTCGCGCGTCGGGGACAACCACCACCACGTCGTCTGCCGGTCGTGCGGTGTCGTGGCCGATGTCGACTGCGCGGTCGGCGAAGTGCCCTGCCTGACCGCGTCCGATGACCGGAGCTTCACGATCGACGAGGCCGAGGTCATCTACTGGGGCCTGTGCCCCGACTGTTCCACCGCCCGCAATACCTGAGACACGTTCCCCAGCACCAGTTCCCACCACGGTGTTCCCCAACACCATGATCCCCCGGTTCGGAAGGATTCCTATGACTGAGAACCATGAGGCGATCGTCACCGACGCCAAGACCGATGACGGAGGCGGCTGTCCGGTGCGGGCACCGCACCCGACCCAGGGCGGCGGCAACCGCCAGTGGTGGCCCGAGCGGCTCAACCTGAAGGTCCTCGCCAAGAACACCGCCGTGGCCAACCCGATGGACGCGGACTTCGACTACGCCGAGGCGTTCCAGAGCCTCGACCTCGCCGCCGTGAAGCGGGACATCGCGGAGGTGCTGACCACCTCGCAGGACTGGTGGCCGGCGGACTTCGGCCACTACGGCCCGTTCATGATCCGGATGGCGTGGCACAGCGCCGGCACGTACCGGATCAGCGACGGCCGCGGCGGCGCCGGGTCGGGCCAGCAGCGCTTCGCGCCGCTCAACAGCTGGCCGGACAACGGCAACCTCGACAAGGCCCGCCGGCTGCTGTGGCCGGTCAAGAAGAAGTACGGCCAGAACCTGTCCTGGGCCGACCTGCTGGTCCTCACCGGCAACGTCGCCCTGGAGTCGATGGGCTTCACGACGTTCGGCTACGGCGGCGGCCGCGAGGACGTCTGGGAGCCCGACGAGGACGTCTACTGGGGCCCGGAGTCCACCTGGCTGGGCGACGAGCGCTACACCGGTGACCGCGAGCTCGAGAACCCCCTCGCCGCCGTTCAGATGGGCCTCATCTACGTCAACCCGGAGGGCCCGAACGGCAACCCGGACCCGCTCGCCGCGGCCCGCGACATCCGCGAGACGTTCCGCCGGATGGCGATGAACGACGAGGAGACGGTCGCCCTGATCGCGGGCGGCCACACGTTCGGCAAGACCCACGGCGCGGGCCCGGCCGAGAGCGTCGGCGCCGACCCCGAGGCCGCCTCGATCGAGGAGCAGGGCCTGGGCTGGAAGAACAGCTTCGGGACCGGCAAGGGCGGCGACGCGATCACCAGCGGTCTGGAGGGCATCTGGACGAACACCCCGACGACCTGGGACAACAGCTTCTTCGAGATCCTCTTCGGGTACGAGTGGGAGCTGTTCAAGAGCCCCGCGGGCGCGCACCAGTGGAGGCCGAAGGAGGGTGCCGGCGCCGGTACCGTCCCCGACGCCCACGACGCGTCGAAGACGCACGCGCCGACGATGCTCACGACCGACCTGTCGCTGCGGTTCGACCCGATCTACGAGCCGATCTCGCGCCGCTTCCTGGAGAACCCCGACGAGCTCGCGGACGCCTTCGCCCGTGCGTGGTTCAAGCTGACCCACCGCGACATGGGGCCGGTCGTGCGCTACCTCGGCCCGGAGGTCCCGACGGAGACGCTGGTGTGGCAGGACCCCCTGCCCGAGGTGACCCACGAACTCGTGGACGCCGCGGACATCGCCTCCCTCAAGGAGCGGGTCCTCGCCTCCGGCCTGGCGGTCTCCCAGCTCGTGGCCACCGCGTGGGCGTCGGCCTCGACGTTCCGCGGCAGTGACAAGCGGGGCGGCGCCGACGGTGCCCGCATCCGCCTCCAGCCGCAGAGCGGGTGGGAGGTCAACGACCCCGACGAGCTGGCGCTGGTGCTGCGCACCCTGGAGGGCGTCCAGGAGGCCTTCAACGCCGCCCAGACCGGCGGCAAGCGGGTCTCGATCGCCGACGTGATCGTGCTCGCCGGGTGCGCCGGCGTCGAGAAGGCGGCCAAGGACGCCGGCTTCGACATCGACGTCCCGTTCACGCCGGGCCGCGCGGACGCCACGCAGGAGCAGACCGACGTGGAGTCGTTCGCCGCGATCGAGCCGGGCGCCGACGGGTTCCGCAACTACCTCGGGAAGGGCGAGCGGCTGCCGGCCGAGTACCTCCTGGTCGACCGGGCGAACCTGCTGACCCTGAGCGCCCCCGAGATGACCGTCCTCGTCGGTGGCCTCCGCGTCCTCGGCGCGAACCACCAGCGGTCGTCGCAGGGCGTCCTGACCGCGACCCCCGGGTCCCTGACCAACGACTTCTTCGTCAACCTGCTCGACATGGGCACGACGTGGAAGGCGACGTCCGAGGACGCGAACGCGTTCGAGGGCCGCGACGCCGCCACGGGCGAGGTCAAGTGGACCGGCAGCCGCGTCGACCTGGTCTTCGGGTCGAACTCCGAGCTGCGCGCGCTCGCGGAGGTCTACGCGTGCGATGACGCGAAGGAGAAGTTCGTGCGCGACTTCGTCGCGGCATGGGACAAGGTCATGAACCTCGACCGGTTCGACCTGGCCTGATCCAGGCGCCGAGGCGTCCAGGCCGGCCCGCGCGGCCGGCCTGGACGTCGTCGGCTTGGACATGGTCGGCCGAAAGATCGCGGGAGACCCCGGCAGCCGGCGATTCAGTCAGCGGTTCAGCCGGCCGGTCAGCCCTCGGCTGGTCAGTCCTCAGGCCGGCGGCACTGCGGGCACAGTCCCCAGAACGTGACGTCGGCCTCGTCGACCAGGTATCCGCCGTCGTCCACCGGGTCCATGCACGGCGGATGCCCCATGGTGCAGTCGACGTCCTTGACCGCTCCGCAGCTCCGGCACACCAGGTGATGATGGTTGTCGCCGACGCGCCCCTCGAACCGGGCCGGGCTGCCCGCCGGCTCGATGCGGCGGACGAGGCCCGCCGCGGTGAGCGCGTGGAGGGCCTCGTACACGGCCTGCAGAGAGACATGGCCCACCCGGTCGCGTACCCCGGCGGCGATGGCCTCGGCCCCGAGGTGATCACCGTCCCGGACGGTCTCGACCAGCGCCACCCGAGCGGCCGTCACCCGCAGCCCGGCACCGCGCAACTGCTCGGCGGTGGTCGGAGCCTGGGACGCGGTCATGCCGCCAAATCTACATGAATGCCCCAACCGCCCCCGGCCCGCTCCGTTGACTCGTGGCGTGTTCGCCCCGCCACCGGCGGTGAAGGGCGAACACGCCACGAGTCAACGTGGGGTGGGGCTCAGGCGCTCGGCGCGGAAGGCGCGACCGTCTACGTCACCGGCCGTACTGTCACGCCGGGTTCCCACCCGCTGCCCGGCACCGTGGGCGAGACCGCCGCCGAGGTCGGGCCGGCGCGGCGGCGAAGACGTCGCGGTACGGGTCGATCACGCCGATGACGACCAGATCGCCGCGCTGTTCGCGCAGGTGAAACGCGAACAGGGCCGGCTCGACATCCTCGTCAACAACGCCTTCTCGCTGCCCGAGGACCTCACCGGACCGCTTCGACCGGGACCTGTTCCTGTCGGCCTAACACCACGACGCCACCATCGCGGCGGGAGAGTTCGTCGGCGGCCCGAAGGCGCTCTACGACTGGGCCTCGGCCATGCACGAGCAGGGCCAGGTCGCCGGCAGGACCGATCGCCAGGCGGAACCGAGGCCTCCGAGCGGAATCGAGACCTCCAGGCGGAACCGAGACCTCCAGGCGGAACCGAGAAGGAGCAACCGATGGCTGCGATCAAGACGAGGAAGCTCAGCGAGCACGTCGGGGTGGAGATCCTGGACGTCGACGCCGACCGGCTGCTGAACGACGACGGCATCCCGGCCGCCTGCCTGGAGGCGCTCGAAGCGCACGACGTGCTGCTGTTCCGCGAACTGGGCATCGACGATCGGGCACAGGCCGCGTTCGGCCGGCGGCTGGGCGACCTGGTCCGCTTCCCCGGGTACACGAACCCCGAGGTCATGGAGATCAGCTTCGACCCGTCCAACCCGAACGCGGAGTACTTCGCCAGCAACGACTACTGGCCCTCGACGGCGCCCTCGACGCGATCCCGGCCAAGGCCGGGATCCTGAGCGCCCACGCGGTCGCCCCCGAGGGCGGCGAGACGTAGTTCGCCAGCACCTACGTGGCCTACGAGGCCCTCTCCGACGCGGAGAAGGAGCGGTTCGCCGACCTCCGCGTCGTCCACACCTTCGAGACGATCCAGCGCCTGTCGTACCCGGACCCGACGCCGAAGCAGCAGGCGGAGTGGGACTCGCGGCGCCCCCGCGAGCATCCGCTGGTCTGGAAGCACGAATCGGGACGGCGCTACCTGGTCTTCAGCGCGAGCGCGTCCCACATCGTCGGGATGGGCATCGAGGAGAGCCGCGCGCTGCTGAAGGACCTCGAACAACGCGCCACCACACCGGACCGCGTCCTGCGGCACGCCTGGACGGTGGGCGACCTGGTGGTCTGGGACAACCGAGGCCTCGTCCACCGCGCCTGCCCCTTCGACCGTACGAAGGAACGCCGGATGCACCGCACAACGCTGCGCGGCGACGAGCCCATCCAATGAGCGGCGAAGCCGTTCGGGGGATCTGGGGGACCGTCCCCAGAATGGGGACAGCATGACCAGGGCCGCGATCGTCACCGGTGGAGCCTCGGGTATCGGCGCCGCCATCGCCCGGCACTTGGCCGCCGACGGCGCCCTGGTGGCGATCTTCGACCTCGACGGCACCGCGGCCGAAGCCGCGGCCACCGCGATCGAGGAGGCCGGCGGCAAGGCCATCGGGCTGCCCGTCGACGTGACCGCCCGCGCCGCCATCGACGCCGGGGTGGAACAGGTGCGATCCCGGCTGGGCAGACCGTCCATCCTGGTGAACAGTGCCGGGGCGACCATCGCGGGCCCGTTCCTCGACATCGCCGCCGAGACCTGGGACCGCGCCCTGGCCGTCAACCTCACCGGGACGTTCGACTGCTGCCAGGCGGTCCTGCCCGACATGATCGAGGAACGCTGGGGCCGCATCGTCAACATCTCCTCGTCCAGCGTCCACAGCGGCTCGCGCGGCCTGGCCGCGTACGTCGCCGCGAAGTCGGGCGTGGTCGGCCTGACCAAGGTGCTGGCGCTGGAGTTCGCCCCATACGGGATCACGGTCAACACGATCCCGCCCGGCTTCATCGACACCCCGATGCTCCGCAAGACCCTGGAGCAGGGCGTCTTCGACCTGGACCAGCAGATCGCGAACACCCCGGTAGGCCGGATCGGCCGGCCCGAGGACGTCGCCGCCACCTGCGCTTTCCTGGTGAACGAGGAGGCCGGCTACATCACCGGCCAGATCATCGGCGTCAACGGCGGCCGCAACACCTGACCCCGCCCTCCCTCGCGCCGACTCGTGGTGTGTCCGCCATTCCAAGTGGCCGGGGACAGCGAACACGCCACGAGCGAATGCGAGGGTCGGTGGGGGCCGGCTGAGCAACCAGCCGGTCCGGCTCAGATGATCGCGTTGCTCGCTGCTGCGATAGCGGACCTGTACGTTCTTCGGCTCGCTCAACAGAAGGTCATAGAGAGAACCTCAATGGAACTGACGCGGGCGGAAGATCCGAGAACAGGTGACGCGCTTCAGATTCTTCGGTACAGCAGCTGGCCAGGCCAGCTGCCGACCTTGAACGCTTCGGCTTCGATGAAGCCGTTGCGGCGGTAGTACGCGACCAACTGGCGGTCTTCACCGGCATAGCAGTCGACCCGGAGCAGGCCGACGCCCAGGCGCCCGGCCTCCGCGACGGCATGTGCCAGCAGTGCGGCCCCTACCCCGCGGCCTGCGAAGGACCGAGCCGTGACGAGCAGTGTGATGTACAGTTCCGGCTCGTCAGCAGCCGAGACATAGTGGGGCACCGTCCGCGAGAGCGTCATGGCACCCGCCGGTCCTCCGTCGATCTCCGCGATCCAGGCGGTGCCGGTGCGCACCTTGTCGGTGATGCTTCGCACCTTCTCCGAATCCTCAGACCACGGGCGTTCGCCCCATTGGCCCGAACGGCCGTTGTCGGCCAGCCAGGCCACCGCTCCGTCCAGCATCTTCATGACCACTGGCACGTCGGCCACCCCGCCCTGCCGGATCTCCATGACACGACTCCTTTCCATTTCTTCCTTCGGTAGATCAGGCTGCCGCATCAGATGCGCTGATCCGGCACCAGGCGGGCGCCCGCCTGCTCAGGCTCGCTGATTGGGCATCAACTTGGCCGAGCGGAGACTCAAGCCGAGCGGAAATTCAGGCCGAGCGGAGACAGAAAGGGAAGGGTGTGCTTACTTCGGGGACAGCGCTCTAGTAACTCCTTGTGATCAATAGAATGCGTTCGGTAGTATTAGGTCATGTGTTCGAGTGGAGTCGATGTGGGGGCGCTGTCCACCGGCGCATTGGTGGATATGGCGGCGGCGGTGGCGTCTGAGCTCGCCGCCCGGCAGGTCCATGACTCGGCTGCGGTGTGCATGGAATGGGCCGAGGCGCTGATGCGGGCGGCTGATGTGCAGGAAAGCGTGTTGGCTCGCCTGATCGGTGTGGTGGATGGTTCAGGGGAATTGCGCCGGTGGGGATTGCCGTCGACGCAGGCGTGGTTGCGGTCGCGGCTGGGGATGCGTGATGCGCGCGCCAAGGAACGCGTCCAGTTGGCTCGCCAGTTGCCTCGCGTGCCCGAGGTGGCCGAACGGCTGGGTGATGGGTCGCTGTCGTCGGGGTACGCGGTGGCGATCGTTCAGTCGGTGGCCCGCCTGGGCGAGGAGGACTGTGTCCGCGCCGAGGAACTGCTGCTGGAGATGGCCGACGACGGTTTCTCGGCGGGCAAGGTCGCGGCGTTCGGGTCGCGGATCCGTGAGGTGATCGCCGAACGCGACGGCACCGAGCAGGCTCCCGATGACGCCGTACGAGGTTATGAGCGGTCGTGGATCGCCTCGACGCGCTCACTGGACGGCGGCCGGTATGTGAAGGGCTGGCTGAACGCCGAGGACGCGGCCGTGTGGGACGGCATTCTGGGGCCGCTGGCCAAGCCCGCCGGACCCGAGGACCGGCGGGATCTGCCGGAGCGGACGGCTGCGGCGCTGTCCAGTGTCCTGTCGGGTGGGCATCGCGGTACCAAGGTCACTCTCGTCATCGATCTGGACACCCTGACCGGCGGCACCACCCCACACCACGATCGCACTGGAAAGCCGGTGGAGCGGCTGCCAGGAGCCGTGCCCGCCGCTGTGTCCTGGCCGCTACGCGACGTGGGTGGCAGGGGTGGTGTCGGGGCGCGGTTGCTGGACGGGACCCCGATCCCCGCAGAGCAGGCTCGGCGGATCGCGTTGTCGGCCGGGGTGTCGCCGTTGCTGCTGGGTTCTGGTGGTGTTCCGTTGTATCTGGGGCGGCGGGTTCGGTTCGCCTCGGTCGGGCAGCGGCGGGTGCTGGAGGCCCTGTATCCGAGGTGTGTGGTGCGGGGCTGTGAGGTGCCCGGGACCTTGTGCGAGGTCGATCATGTCCAGGGGTGGGTGCTGGGTGATGCCCCGACCGATGTGGACCGGCTCGCGCTGTGCTGCGGCTGGCACAACCGCGCCAAGCACACCGACCCCGGCCTGTTCCAGATCGACAAAGACCAGGACGGCCGCTTCATCTACCGACTCCTGCCTCCTCCCGACGCCCACGGACAACGCCGCCCGCCACCGACCTATACCCCACAACCCACCTGCACCCCAGAGCCCACCTGGACCTCAGAATCCCAGGAAAGCGAGGAGTTCTGGGAACCCCAGGAATGCGAGGCGCCGGAGGAGACCCAGGAACACGAGGGGAACGAGGGGGGTCTGGAGATCGTTTCCGGCCGGTACACCTTCCGCCGCAACCACCGCCGACCAGCCCGAACATGCTCACCCACACACCAACGCACCCGCCCATGACCGGGACGCCGTGTCCAGCACACTGCGATGACGCGGGCACGGCCCCCGGTGCCTATGGCCCCACACCGTGGGCACGTTCCGCCACGCGATCCCGTACCGTTCCGTGATCGACTTTGCTGATTGCGCACTCATCTCACGTTGCGTACCGCAGACGACCGTCAGGCCGGTAGACGCGAATCTTTGCGTCCTTCGAGTCGGCACGCGAGTCGACCAGGCCAAGCGCGATCTCCGGCCGCCGTAGGGGAACAGCCATGTGCCTTGGCCAACGACTACGGGGACGATGCGCAGGTTGATCTCGGCGACGAGGTTGTTCTCTAGCATCCACTGGGCCAGGGCCACGCTGTGTGCAACTGCAGATCCCGGTCCTGCTTGGCTTCAGCTCGCCGGTGGCCGCCACGACGTCACCGGACAGGACGGTCGTCTCCGCCCAGTTGCGGTTCTGAGCGCGTCGCGCGTACGTGGGCTGCGTGCCCAAGGCACGTCCGATGGGGGTGTTCGCCATGTCCTCCAGGGCGCCCCAGGTGCGGGCGAAGAACTCGTGGAACAAGAACGCTTCGGCGCGCGGGTAGATCTGGTCGATGGACGTCAAGAGCTCGTCGTGGACGTGCCCATGGCCCATCCGTTGCGCTCGAATCCGGCCCTGCGACCCTCCTCCGACGGGCCGGTTTCCCACACCGCTTCGTTGACGGGGACTTGCGTTGTGGTCCTTTGAGAAGGAGTGATCACAGGATCTGGTCGAGTGGGGCGGTGGTCAGGTGTCCGGTGTTAGACGTGCCCGCCGCCTCTGCAGGAAGGTTCGTTCGGTGTCGTTGGTGGCCAGGGCGATCGCCGCGTCGTAGGCGGCGACGGCATCGGCGGTACGGCCGAGGCGGGTGAGGAGGTCCGCGCGGGTGGCGGGCAGCAGGTGGTAGCCCGGCAGGTCCAGTCCATCGATGGCGGCCAGCGCCGGTGCCGGGCCGTGCACCTCGGCGACGGCGACCGCGCGGTTGAGCGCGACGATCGGGGTCGGGGTGTGCTGCAGCAGCTGGTCGTAGAGCGCCAGTACCTGCGCCCAATCGGTCGCCGGCCCGTCCGTGTGCACGGCGTTGATCGCGGCCTGCAACTGGTACGGCCCCGGCTGGTCACGGCGCAGGCACCGGCGCACCAGCGCGTGCCCCTCGGCGATCAGCTCCCGGTTCCACAGCGACCGGTCCTGCTCGGCGAGTACCACCAGTTCACCCGAGGGCCCGACCCGCGCGGGCCGCCGGGCTTCGGTGAGCAGGAGCAGCGCCAGCAGCCCGATAACTTCCGGTTCGTCGGGCATCAGCTCGGCGAGCGCCCTTGCCAGGCGGACGGCTTCCAGGCACAGGTCCGTTCTCAGCAGCTCGCCGGAAGTCGAGGTGTAGCCCTCGTTGAAGACCAGGTAGAGCACGGCGAGCACCGAGGTCAGCCGATCGGGGAGTTCGGCGGCGTCGGGTACCCGGTAGGGGATACCGGCGTCGCGGATCTTCTTCTTCGCGCGGACGATCCGCTGGAAGACGGTCGCCTCCGGTACCAGGTAGGCCCGCGCGATCTCCGCCACCTCCAGCCCGCCGAGCAGGCGCAGGGTGAGCGCGGTCCGCGCGAGCGGCGACAGCGCCGGATGGCAGCAGGTGAAGATCATGCGGAGCTGGTCGTCGCGCACCGGTCCTACCTCCTGCGGCTCGTCGGGCTGGTGCAGCAGCAGCGCCTGCGCGTGGCGGGCCTCGCGGGTGGATTCTCGACGCAGGCGATCGATCGCCCGGTTGCGGGCGGTGGTCACGATCCACGCGCCGGGATTGGGCGGCATCTCGTCCCACTTCTGGAGGGCCACCACGAACGCGTCCTGGACGGCCTCCTCGGCGAGCCCGATGTCACCCAGCAGGCGCGTCAGCGTGGCCAGGCACCGGCCGTACTCCGCCCGGTAGACGCTGTCCAGATCCATCCGTGCTCACTTCCTCCGTGCTCACTTCCACTGCGCCGTGCTCACTTCCTCGTGCTCACTTCCTCGTGCTCACTTCCTCGTGCTCACTTCCTCGTGCTCACTTCCTCGTGCTCACTTCCTCGTGCTCACTTCCTCGTGCTCACTTCCTCGTGCTCACTTCCTCGTGCTCACTTCCACTGCGCGTCTTCGAACGGGCGCACCTCGATCGGCGCCCCGCAGGCCAGCGCGCACTTCTCGGCCCAGGCCAGCGCCTGGTCCAGGTCGTCGCACTCGACCACCCAGAACCCGCCGAGCTGCTCCTTGGTCTCGGCGAACGGGCCGTCGGTCATCGTGGTCGTGCCGTTGCCGGGACGGACGACCGTGGCGGCGGGCGAGGCCAGCAGGCCGCCGACGAACACCCACGAACCGGCGGCCTGCATCTCGGCGGTGACCTTGGCCGTCCGGGTGTGCTGCTCCTGCATTTCCTGTTCGGACGGTGACGGTGCGCTTTCGTCGAACTGAACGGCGAGCAGGTACTTTTTCATCGTGGACTCCAATTGCTGTCAGGTGACCGGCCCGTAGCCGGCCCCTCACCCCTGGCTGCGAACCGGCTCGACTCCATTCGACCGTTCCTATCAGGACCGACTGGAACGCAGTCGGTTTCATGCCTCGGTGGCCGGCGTGGCCTGGGGTGCCGGGTCGGTCTCCGGGTCCTTCTTCGTGGTGTCGTCATCGCCGCCGTGCGAGTTCCGCACGTGCTTGAACGCCCACATGGCGAGTACGGCCAGGCCGGCGTAGAAGATGGCGGCGACGATGCCCACCACGTGCACGCCAGAGGTGAACGCGTCGCGTGCCGCGGCCATCAGGTCGCCGCCCTGCTCGGCGGGTAGGCGGCCGGCCGCGGCGATCGCGCGGTCGATGCTCTCCCGGGCGGCGTCCGCCGCGTCGGGTGGCAGCGAACCGAGTGCACCCTCCACATTGCTCCCGTACACAGCGGTCCCGAGCGTGGCGAACGTGGCGATGCCGAGCCCGAGCCCGAGTTCGGTGATGGTCTGCACGATCGACGCTCCGGAGCCGGCCTTGTCCGGCGGCACGGCCCCCATGGCGAGGTGGTTGCAGAGCGCGGCCAGCGGCGCGGTGCCGAGCATGACGACGCACATCGCGATGAAGATCGTCTCGGGACCGGACGCCGAGTCGGCCAGCGCGAAGATCATGTAGCCGGCGGCCGCGACGAGCAGGCCGCCGGCGATCAGGTACGCCGGACGGATGTGGTTCGCCAGCGGCGGGGTGGACAGGTTACCGATGATCATCAGTACGTTGGGCACCACCAGGAGCAGGCCGGCCTCCAGCGGGGTGAGGCCGGTGACGTTCTGCAGGTAGAGCGTGACGAGCAGGAGGGTGCCGGTGCCCACCATGGCGGTCACGAAGAACAGGGTCAGTGCGGAGCTGAACGTCCGGTCGCCGAACATGCGCAGGTCGAGCAGCGGGTGCTCCAGGCGCCGCTGCCGCTGGACGAACACCACGCCTGCCGCGATGCCGGATACCAGCGCCACGGCGGGGCCCCACTCCCAGCCGTTGCGAGCCAGCTCCTTGAGCCCGTACACGAACGGCAGGATCGTCGCGAGGGACAGCACGACGCTGACCGGGTCGAGCTTGCCGGGCCGTGGTGCCTTCTGATCGGGGAGCAGGGAGGGGCCGAACACCAGCAGCAGCACGATCCCCGGCACGGCCACCAGGAACACCGAACCCCACCAGAAATACTCGAGCAGCACGCCACCGACGAGCGGGCCGAGCGTCGTCCCGCCCATGAAGCAGGTCAGGTAGACGGCGAGGGCGCGGCTGCGTTGCTTCTGGTCGGTGAACATGCCGGTGACCAGGGCCAGCACCGACGGCATCACCGCGGCGCCCGCCACGCCGAGCAGCGCGCGGCTGGCGATGAGCATCTCCGGGCTTGTGGAGAACGCCGCCGCCACCGAGGCGATGCCGAACGCGGCGCCGCCGCCGAGCAGCAGTGTCCTGCGGCCGATCCGGTCGCCGATGGTGCCCATGGTGACCAGGAAGCCCGCGATCAGGAAGCCGTAGATGTCCACGATCCACAGCTGCTGGATGCCGCTCGGCGCGAGGTCGGCGGTCAGGTGCGGAACGCCCAGGTACAGCACGGAGAAATCCATCGCCACGAGGAACGTGGGCAAGCCGAGCACGGCCAGCCCGACCCATTCCCGCCGCCCGGCTCTGGGGTTGGTGTCCGCATCGGTGTTCGCACGGGAGTTTGCATCGGTCACGATCTGATCCTGTCGTCGTCGGCGCGCACTGGTGGCGACGCGCTATCGCGTGGTCGTCGTGGTGGCGCGAGCCCCGGGTGGTGGTCCCGTCCGAGCGCCAGGACCAGTACGGGCCGCGCCCTCGGGCCGACCTCTAGGGGAGCCACGACGTTGAATTGATGGTCATTCCGGACGACGTCACCTACCGGAGGCAAGCTCTGCCAGGTGGTGCAGTGAATTGCTGAGATGCTCCGGGCCGAACGGCGGGAACTGCAGGTACTCCCGGATGGACTGCGGCACCGCCGACCAGTCGTAGGTGAGCGTGACCTCGGTCTCGGACGGACCGAGCGGCGCAAGGTCGTAACGCCAGAACCAGCCGCCGAACTCCAGGCGGCCGTCGTCCTTCTCCTGGCCCGTCAGCCAGCCGATGGTGCGCGGCGGGTCGAGCACCTGGACCTTGTTGGCCACCTGGTAGCCACCGTTCGGGTGACCGGGGTGATACATGTCCATCCGGAAGATCTGCCCTACCGCGGTCAGCGGCGCCGCGTCGGCAGGTTCCTGAACCCAGCCGGTGCCATCGATCGCGGAATGTGCCGTCGGGTCCGCCAGCACCGCGAACACCCGCGCGGCGGGCACCGGGACGGTCAGGACGGCGCTCACGTTCTCCTGGTCCACGGCCGTGGCGTTCACGTCGCTGGTGATCAGTGGCTTGGCGGGAGCGGTGGTGGTGACGGACATCGTGGACCTCCGGTGAGTGGCGACCGGCTCGTTACCGGTCCCTCACCTTGGCTACGAACGGGCTCGACGCCATTCGACACCCCTGCAGAAATGAATCAGATGTAGAAATGAATCAGAAGGCGTACTCGCCCCGGCCGCCCCGGCCGCGCTGGCCGCGCTGGCCGCGCTGGCCGCGCTGGCCGCGCTGGCCGCGAACAGGAGTTCGGCCAGAGTCCGCGGAAGAAGGTGATCTTCTACTGATGCGGGACCGCGTCACGTCGAGGGACGGTGTGCGTGCTTGGCCGGTGGACGCCGATGCTCGCCGGGCGCTGGAGGCCTACCTGGACGCTGTCCCGGGGGGCGCGCGGGTGATCCCGGAGGCGCTCGACGGCGCTTATCTGGATTTCACCGGTGCCGATCTGACGATGCTGGTGCTGGGGTCGGCGAACCTGTTCGGTGGGTGCCTGCGGGGAGTGCGCATGGTCGGGGCCGATCTCAACCGGGCTCTGCTCAACGCTGCGGATCTGTCGGACGCCGATCTGTCCGGCGCCTGGTTGCTGAAGGCCGACGGGACCGAGTGCGTGGCCGAGCGGACTCGTTTCGCCGATGCCGATCTGACCAAGGTGATGTTCCCGCGTGCCGAGTTGCGGGAGGCCGATCTGCGGGGCGCGTGCCTGGATCGTGCCTTTCTGGCGCGGGCCGATCTGCGGGGGCGGATCTGCGCGGCTGCTCGTTCGGTGAGGAGGGCTGCACGACGTCCCTCGAGGAAGCCAGGCTCTGGTCAGCGAGGCTGGACGGCGCGCGCGGTCGTGTCTGCGGCCCCGTCGACGTCGGCGAACGGGAACCCCGTCTTCTCGATGGAACCGAGGCGGCCGCCTGGTTCAGGCGACACGGTGCCCCGGAAGTCGAGATCGCTTGAGCTTTCGGCCCGGAAGGTCAGCGAGGGTGAACGAGCAGGTGAACGAGCAGGTGAACGAGCGGGGCGTCGACTCGTGGCGTGTTCGTCGTCTGCCGCCCCGGAAGGGCGAACACGCCACGAGTCATGCGCCGGCCCGGAACGCGAGAAGGTCCGGTGTCAGTGGCATCGGTGAGCTTGCGACTCAGTCCACCAGTGCGCCGCCGGACAGATTGACGACCGTTCCGGTCATGGCTCCAGCACGGTCTGAAGCCAGGAACGCGGCCGTTTCCGCTATCTCGGCGAGCTTGGGCAGCCTTTTCAGAAGCGTCCCCTCCGCCATCCCGCCTTCGAGGAATTCCTGGACCGACTGCCCGCCTGCCGTCGCGGATCGTTCGAAGAGGTCCTTGGTGTACGAACCGGCTGCGGGCGCATCGATGACGGCGTGTGGACGAATGTCGATCACCCGGATGTCGCCGGGGGCCAACTCCGCGGCCAGAAGGCGCGAGAACGCCTCCTTGCCGGCCGCGCTCACGCCGTGCCCCAAGATGCCGCCGACGGCGAGTTTGGCGCCCGGCTCGGACAGAGTCAGGATGACGCCAGGACGCTTGCGGCCCATGTGCCGTGCCACGGCCTTGCTCGTGATGAACAGCGTTCGCAGGAAGCCGTCGATCGGTCGCATGAACTCATCCAGCGAGAGGTCCGCCAGCGAAGTCCCCTGGTCGTGCATGACGCTCACGGCGTTGAGGGCGATGTCGATGCCGCCGGCCGCCGCCGCGATCGCATCGGCGTGCTCTTCGACCTCCTGTTGATCGAAGACGTCGACTTGCGCGGTCTCGATCGTTCCGCCCATGGCGGCGATATCACGCGCCACGGCGTCGAGTTTCGCCTGCGTCCGCCCGGCGATGAAGACCATCGCGCCTTCCCGGGCGAATACCCGTGCGGTGGCGCCGCCGATGGCGCCCCCACCTCCGTAAATCACAGCGTTCTTGTTCTCGAGCAGCAATCCACTCATGTGTCCTCCAGGTGATGGGTTCATCCGTGATCAGGCAGGCTCAGGGCTCACAGCCGCCGTCGCCGCAGGCTCTGTCGCGTCCGCGATCACTGGGGGCCGCAGGAAGCCGGCTCCCCAGGCGACCGGAATGGAGATGACCGCGATGATCAGGCCGATGAGTACCGCGGACGAGGCGGTGAAGGCGCCGATCGCCACGCCACCGGCATACGAGCCCAACGCGATGCCCACGTTGGCCGCGGACACGGGCAGCGAGGACGCCAGTTGCCCGCCCGGGCCGGCCAGGCTCACCACGCGGTACTGCATCGAGGGCACCATGCCCGTGGCGAACAGGCCGAAGGCCAGCAGCGCCGGGGCCACGAGCACGGCGATCGGGCCGACAAGGTAGAGCGCAAGCAGGGAGACCGCCACACCGATGGCGCCGACGATCAGGGTGCGCGCGGCATTCCGGTCGGCGAATCGGCCGCCGGCGAACGAGCCTGCCGCGGTGGCCGCACCGTAGGCCAGGAGGAACAAGCTGATCAGCGGGCCGGAGATACCGGTGACGTCCTCCAGGAACGGCACGATGTACGTGAGTGCCGAGTACACCGCCGCGAACACCACCACGTTCACGACCAGTGCGGCGAGCACCCGAGGTGCGAACGCGTACCTGGCCTGGCTGGCCGCGCCGCCACCGGTGCTGGGCATGGACGGGACCAGTGCCAGCGTGGCGGTGAGTGCGACCGCGCTCAGCACGGCGACCGCGGTGAACGAGCCGCGCCAGCCCAGGATCTGACCGACCAGCGTGCCCAGCGGCACGCCCAATGCGGTCGACACGAAGAGACCGGAGACGACCACGGAGATCGCCCGGCCCATGCGCTCCGGCGGGACGATCGACATCGCCAGCACGAACCCGACGGCGACGAACAGGCCGTGCAACGCTCCGATCACGGCACGGACCGCGACGAACAGACCGAAGCTGGAGGTCAGCACCGGGACCAGGGTGCAGAGGACGACCAGGGAGACCGTGCCGATCAGGATCGTCCGCTTGTCCAGCTTGATCGTCAGTGCGGTCAGGATCGGACCGCCGATGGCCAAACCCAGCGCGTAGGCGGTCACCAGAACGCCGGCTGCGGAGATGGAGACCTGGAGGTCGGCGGCGATCAGGTTCAGCAGGCCGACCACCAGCAGTTCGCCGCTGCCCAGCACGAACATCCCCAAGAACAGCGTGGCCAAAGTGAGGTTCGTCCTGCCCCGGCTCAGCGCCATGGGCTGAGTAGTCATCCGCATCATCCCGTTCCGTCTCGAGGAGATCCCTCGCGCCCTCATCGCCGTCGTGGCCGGCCCTCCTGGGCCGGTACGCCGATGCGAGCCAACGGTAACCACAGTCGCTTGTGAAAAACAACTAGAGAAAGTTGTAAATTAAATACCGTGGTAGTTTCGGATCAGACTGAACGAGGAGAGTGGCCATGCCGACCAGCCGTAGCTATCGGGACTCATGCGCGATCGCTCGAGCCCTCGACGTCGTCGGGGAGCGATGGGCTCTGCTGGTCGTTCGCGAGCTGCTCTTGGCGCCTCGACGCTTCTCGGAGCTGCGGCACGCTCTGCCCCACGTCAGCTCGAACCTGCTCGCGGACCGACTCCGAGAGCTCGAACACAACGGGGTGATCCGCCGTCGACAGGCACCGGCGGCAGACCCGCGGGCCTACGAACTGACCGAATGGGGCCGGAAGCTGGAGCCGATCGTGCTGGCGCTGGGCGACTGGGGGAGCGACGCCCCGGAACCCCCGGCGCCGGCCGCACTCAGTGCCACCTCCGTACTGATCTTCCTGCGCGGTGCCGCTCGTCCCGACCCCGCGGCACCGCCGACGACGTGCCGTCTCGAGCTCGACGGTCGGGTCTGGACGGTCCGCCTGGCGTCCGGACGGGTTGAGGTGGAGCCGGGGGAACCCGCAACGGCCGCCGCCTCGCTCCGCGCAGACCCCAAGACGCTCAGCACCCTGCTGGTGGATCCGGCCACACTCGCGACCGCCTGTGCCGACGGCAGCGTCGCCGTCGTAGGAGATCTGTCGGCCATCGGCCGACTGCTGCACGCGGTCAGCGACCCGTGGCCCTCCGACGACCACCATTCAAGAAGCGTCACTTATCGGTGACCGCGAATCTCGCGGTGGTGGCGGCGGCGAACAGGCCTTCGCGTACGTCCTGGGCCAGGCGGTTACGGGTCTCTGGACGGTTCAGGGTGAGAACGGCGATGCCGTCGTCCCGGGCGTCGAAGAGTGCGGCGTCGCTCATCAATGGCCTCTCGGCTCGTCAATAGACTCTCTGCTGGTCAATAGCCTCGCTGCTGGATCGAGTGGGCTTCACGTGCCAGCTCCTCCTGGAAGTCGGGATGGGCGATGGCGACCAGCCGGCGGGTGCGTTCGGCGAGGGTCCGGCCCTTGAGTTCGGCCGCGCCGAACTCGGTGACGATCACGTCCACGTCGCTGCGGGCCGTGGTGACCGGGCCCGACAGGGCGGCGGTGATGCGGCTGACCGTTCCGCGCTTGGCGGTGGCGGGCAGGGCGATGATGGCGTGGCCGCCGGGCGAGCGTGCGCCCGCGCGGACGAAGTCGGCCTGGCCGCCGGTGCCGCCGAGGTAGGCGGCGCCGCTCTGCTCGGCGTTCACCTGGCCGGTCAGATCGACCTCCATCGCCGAATTGATGGTGACGAAGTGGTCGAGCCGGGAGAGTACGGCCGCGTCGTGGGTGTAGGACGTGGCGCACATGCGGATCTGCGGGTTGCGGTGCGCGAAGTCGTACAGGCGCCTGGTGCCGATGAGCGCGCCGTTGACCGAGACGCCGCGATCGATCGGCTTGCGTGCGTTGGTGACGACTCCGGACTCGATCAGGTCGACCAGGCCGTCGCCCAGCATCCCGGAGTGCACGCCGAGATCCTTGCGGTCGTGCAGGAGGCGGAGGATGGCGTCCGGTACGGCGCCGATCCCGGTCTGGATGACCGAGCCGTCCTCGATGAACGGGGCGGCGTGCCCGGCGATGGCGCGGTCGGTCTCGCCGATGCGTGCGGGTGCCACCTCCACCGGCGGACGCGAGGTGTGAACGGCGTGGTCGATGGCGCTTGCGGGGATGGTCTCGCCGTAGGTGAACGGCACTTGGTCGTTGACTTCGGCCACGACGACGCGGGCCTTCGTGACGGCTGCCCGCACGTAGTCGCTGATGAGGCCGCAGCTGTGGTCGCCCTCGGTGTCGGCCGGGCTGACCTGGATGAACGCGACGTCGCAGCCGATGATGCCGGCCTCGATCATCGGGCCGACCTGGCTGACATGGCAGGGGATCACGCTGAGCCTGTGCGCCTTGGTGAGCGAACGCAGCGTCCCGATGGCGCCCATGCTGGACACGGAGAGGCCATCCGTGGCCTTCGGGGCGAAGAGGCCGGAGAAGCTCGTCGCGATGAAGGCGGAGAGACCGCCGATGTCTCGGCCTTGAGGGGTGAGGCCTTGAGGGATGGGGCCTTGAGAAATGGGGCCCTGAGCGACGAGGGCTTCGATGAGGGTGGTCGGTTCGCCGCAGGCCTGGCCTATGACGATGCGGTCGCCGGGACGGAGGATCCGGCTGAGGTCGAGGTCGCCGCCGTCGGGAACGACCTTCACGCGCGTCCCCCCGCCGCCAGCAGTGCCTGCGCGCGGGACAGATGCGGACGGTCGAGCATGGCGCCCTTGTGGCCGATGGCGCCGACGCCGGGATGGGCGGCGAACAAGTCGACGATCTCCTGCGCGGCGGCGAGTTCGTCGTCGGTGGGTGTGAAGGCGGCGTTGATGACATCGACCTGGGTGGGGTGGATGGCGAGCATGCCGCGATAGCCGTCACGGCGTACCTTCTCGGCCCGCTTGCGTAGCCCTTCGAGGTCGCGGAAGTCGCCCTGGATGGTGTCGATGGCCGGTACGCCGGCGGCCGCCGCGCCCAGAAGGCACAGGCTTCTGGCCAGTTCGTAGGTGAAGCCGTAGTTTCCGTCCGGATCGCGGTTCTCACCGGCTCCGACGGCGTCGGCGAGATCCTCCGCGCCCCATGTCATGGCCGCCAGCCTGGGGGTGCCCTTGTACGTGCCGGTGCTGAACATGCCTTCGGCCGTCTCCGTGACCAGGGGGATCACCTTCGTGGAGCCCTCTTCGATACCGGCCGAGACCTCCAAGGCCGAGAGGTAGTGGTCGAGACGCTCCACGTCCTGGCGTCCGCGCGACTTGGGCAGCATGATGCCGCCGGGCCGTCCGGGGATCACGGCTGCAAGGTCGGCCAGCGCGTGGGGTCCGTCCAGGGGATTGATCCGTACCCAGAGGCGGGCCCGGTCCCGCTGCGGCCGGGCTGCGAGGAAGGCCGCGATGAGTGCCCGGGCACCTGGCTTGCCCTCGTCGGCCACCGCGTCCTCGAGATCGAGGAGGACGATGTCCGCCGTGCCCGCGGCGGCCTTGTCCATCTTTCGCTCACTGTCGCCGGGGGCGAACAGCCACGAGCGCGCGCGGAAGGTCTCTCTGGTGCCGGTCATGCTGCTGGTGCTCCTCGATCGGGATCGTTCGCGGCTTCAGTGCGACTCGGTCAGTGCAACCCGGTCAGTACGACCCGGTCAGTACGACTTGGGGAGGTCCAGCACTTTCTCGGCCAGGAAGTTCAGGATCATGTGAGGGCTCACCGGCGCGATCCGGGGAATGAGGATCTCCCGCAGGTAGCGTTCGATGTGGTACTCCTGCGCGTATCCCATACCGCCCAGGGTCAGCATCGCGGTGTGGCACGCCTCGAATCCGGCCTCGGCGGCCAGGTATTTTCCGGCGTTCGCCTCGACGCCGCAGTCCTGTCCCTTGTCGAACAGCGTGGCCGCCTTCATGACCATCAGGCCGGCGGCCTCCAGTTGGGCCCAGCACTTCGCCAGCGGGTGCTGGATGCCCTGGTTCATGCCGATGGGACGGTCGAAGACCGTACGTTCCCTGGCATAGCGGGCGGCGCGCTCGATCGCCACCCGGCCCAGCCCGACCGCCTCGGCGCCGAGCAGGACACGCTCGGGGTTGAGGCCATGCAGAATGATCTTGAAGCCGTCGCCCTCGGCCCCGATCCGGTCCTCCTCGGGGATCCACAGGTCGGAGATGAACAGCAGGTTGGAGTCGACCGCGTGCCGTCCCATCTTCGGGATCTTGCGGACCTCGACCTTGGCCCGGTCGAGGTCGGTGAAGAACAGCGACAGGCCCTGGGTCTTGCGTTCGACCTCGTCGAGGGGCGTGGTGCGGGCGAGCAGCATCATCTTGTTCGCGACCTGGGCGACGGAGATCCAGATCTTCTCGCCGTTGACCAGGTAGCCGCCGTCCTGCCGGACCGCTCGGGTACGCAGCTTCGTGGTGTCGAGGCCGGTGTTGGGCTCGGTGACGGCGAAGCAGATGCGGTCCTGCCCGCTGAGGACGGGCGGGATCATGCGCTGCTGCTGTTCGGCGGTGCCGAACACGGTGATCGGCTGCATGCTGAAGACGGGGCCGTGGATGCTGGACGCGGCCGTCATCCCGCCGCCGGACTCGGCGACGGCCTGCATCATGATCGCGGCCTCGGTGATGCCGAGGCCCCCGCCGCCGACCGCCTCGGGCATCGCGACGCCGAGCCAGCCGGACTCGGCCATCGACTTGTGGAAGTCGTGCGGGAACACGCCTTCGCGATCGCGTTCGAGCCAGTAGTCGTCGGAGAACCGGGAGCAGTGGTCGAGGACGGCGTCCCGGATGTTCTGCTGGTCTTCCGTCAGGGAGAAGTCCACGATCTCGTTCCTTCTACTCGCCTGTGCCGGCTACTCGTCTGTGCTGGACTCGTCCATGGCAGGTGCGTGCATGCCGGCCTCGCCCGGGCCCGGCTCGCTCGGGCCCAGCTCGTCCAGGCCCAGCTCGTCCAGGCCCAGCTCGTCCAGAATGGCGCCGGTGTGGGCGCCGAGCCTCGGGGCGGGCCCGGCGATCTTTCCAGGGGTACGTGAGAACCACGCCGGCGGGCCGGGGAAGCGCACCGGGCCGTTCGGGGTGTCGACCGTCTCGAAGAACCCGGCCTCGTTCAGGTGCGGGTTGTCGAAGAGTTCGTCGAGCGTGCGGACGGGCGCGGCCGGGATGTCCAGCGACCTGAGCAGGGCGAGCCAGTCCCGCGTCGTCCGTTCCAGGAAGGTCTCCGCCAGCAGGCCGTAAACGGTGTCGATCTGCCGCGCGCGCTGTTCGAGGGTGGCGAAGCGCTCGTCGGCCCAGGACGGCTCGACGGCCTCGACGAACGCCGTCCACTGCTTGTCGTTGTAGACGAGGGCGGAGATGTGGCCGTCCTTGGTGCGGTAGGGCTTCCGGTTGGCCGTCACCGCGCGGGGATAGAGGGCGGGCCCCAGGGGAGGGGTGAACATCGCGCCGTTGGCGTGCTCGACCAGCATGAACGCGGCCATGGTCTCGAACATGCTGACCTCGACCTCCTGGCCCTCGCCCGTCCGCTCGCGGTGGAAGAGCGCCATCATGGTGGCGTACAGGGCCGTCATTCCGGCCACCTTGTCCGCGATGATGGTGCCGACGTAACCGGCCGTTCCGGTCAGCTGCTCCTGTACGTACGGCAGGCCGCATTCCGCCTGGATGGTGTCGTCGTAGGCGGTGAGGTCCGCGTCCGGGCCACGGCGCCCGTACCCGTAGCAGTTGGTGTAGACGATCGACGGGTTGAGCGCGGCCACCTCGTCGTAGCCGAAGCCGAGCTTGGCGATCGCCTTGGCGCGCATCGAGTGGATGAACACGTCCCCGTGCCGGACGAGCTCGCTCAGCGCGTCCTTGCCCTCGGCGGAACGCAGATCCAGCACCACGCTGCGCTTGCCGCGGTTCACATTGACGAAGACGCCTCCCATTCCCGGCTCCGGGCCCACCGAGACGTGCCGGGTGTTGTCGCCGGCCGGCGGCTCGACCTTGATCACGTCGGCGCCCATGTCGGCCATGATCTGGGTGCAGTAGGGGCCCATCACCATCGCCGTCAGGTCGACGACCCGCACGCCGGCCAGCGGACCTGGGTGTTCCATCGGCTGAGCCTCACCTCGTCGTGTCGCCTGTGGCCGTACCGCTGCTTTGGACGTCCTCGCGGAACGGCCCGGACGAGACTATAAGATTAATCCTTGTAAGAATAGAGAGAACAACGGGCCAGGTGATATCAAGATCCCATGAGTACAGGTCCTTCGGACGCGAGCACAGGATCCCTGCCGGTCCCGCGCACGATCGCCGGGGTGCTGGCCGCGCCGCTCGCCTCGCGGCCGCATGCGGCGGCGGTCGAGGCGGCCTCCGGTACGTGGTCGTACGCCGAGCTGGACGATCAGGCGCGGCGGGCGGCCGGTGCGCTGTGGTCGCTCGGGGTGCGTCCGGGCGACCGGGTCGCGGCGTGCCTGCCCAACGATCTGGACATCGTCGCGGCCTTCCACGGCACGCAGCGGATCGGGGCCGTCTGGGCGGGGATCGGTGAGGCGCTGGCCGAGAGCGAGCAGCGGGAACTGCGCGATATCTGCGATCCGGCGGTCGTCCTGGCCGGGCCGCGCTGCCGCCTCGACTCCCCGGAATGCGTCGGCCCCGAGCGGTGGGCGCGACTCCTGGCCGGTGACCTGACGGCGTCCCCTGTCGCGCTGGACGCCGACGCTCCGGCGGGGATCGCGTTCACCAGCGGGACGTCGGGACGTCCCAAGGCCGTCGTGCACAGCCAGCGCAACCTGCTCCTGCCGGGCGCGGTCCTCGTCGCGACCCGAGGCTGGGGGAGCGACCTGCGCAAGGGCGACAGCTTCCCGCTGACGATCCTTAACCTCATGGTCCTGTCCACCCTGCTCACCGCGCAGGCGGGCGGATGCTCGGTCGTGATGGACCGGCGCGATGTCGAGGGTGTCGCCGGTTGGATCTCCTCGCGGCGCGTCACCGTCTGGAACGGTGCCCCCGCACAGCTCTACGACCTCGCCGGACGTCCTGACCTCGATCTCGGCTCGCTGCGCGAGGTGTGGAGCGGAGGCGGGGATACGCCTGATGCGCTCCGCCGGGCGTTCGCCGAGACGCATGGGCTCGTTCCCCGGGCCACGTACGGCCTGACCGAGGCGCCGACCATCGTGTCCATTGACCCCCCGGGTGACGAGGGGCGTCCGGGCGCGAGCGGGCGGGTGCTGCCGCACTACGACGTCGCGGCGTACGACGACGAGGGCCGCCGGCTCCCGGCGGGTGAGCTCGGTGAGCTGCGCCTGAACGGGACGACCGCCGGACCGTGGGAGGGCCGGTGGACGCCGCCGCTCGGGTATTGGGAACGAGGCGGCGTCCGGCCGATGGACCCCGGCCCGCTTCCCACCGGCGATGTCGGGACGGTCGACGGCGACGGCTGGCTGACGGTGCTGGACCGCAAGAAGCTCGTCATCATCAGGGGCGGGGCGAACGTCTACCCGCTCGAAGTGGAACGGGTTCTCATGGCGTACCCGGACGTCGCCAAGGTCGCGGTATGCGGCGTTCCCGACGACCGTCTGGGGCAGCGGGTGGCGGCCGTGGTCGAGAGCGCCGGCCTGCCGCTGGACGTCGCGGCGCTCACCGAGTTGTGCCGGGGCGAGCTGGCGCCGTACAAGGTCCCGGAGGTCTGGTCCCAGGTCGACGCCTTGCCGGTGAACGCCATGGGCAAGGTGCAACGCGCCGGGCTGCCCGAGCTGGCCGTCCGCCACCGCCGTCCGACCGAAGGGAACCCGGCATGACACCGGCGCGCGAGGGGACCGCACGGGAGATGTTCGATCTCGACGGCCGGGTGGCGATCGTGACCGGTGCCTCGTCGGGGCTCGGGGCATCGGCCGCCCGGACGCTGGCCTCGCTCGGTGCCCGGGTCGCCGTGGTGGCTCGCAGGCAGGACCGGCTGGCCGCGCTCGCCAGGGAGATCGATGGCATCGCCGTCGCCTGCGATCTGTCCGACCCCGAGCGGGTCGGCTCCGTCGTCCCGGCGGTGGTCGAGGGCCTGGGGCCGCCGGAGATCCTCGTCAACGCCGCGGGGAGCATGTTCACGGAGGAACGCGCCGAGTCCGAGCCGCTCGACGCCGTTCGCCGGACCCTGGACCTCAACCTGGTGGCGCCGTTCCTGCTCGCGCAGGCGGTCTTTCCGCACATGCGCGCGGTCGGCCGGGGCGCGATCGTCAACGTCTCGTCCATCAGCGGCCGGGTCGGCATCCCCGGGATCCCGCAGGCGTCGTACGCGGCGAGCAAGGCCGGACTGTCGGGCCTGACCGCCGAGCTGGCGGTGCAGTGGGCACGGCACTCGATCCGGGTGAACACGGTGGCGCCCGGCTTCTTCCGCAGCGAGATCACGGGGCCGCTGTACGAGAGCGAGCGCGCGGCCGAATACCTGCGCCGCAACACGCCGCTGCCCAAGGAGGGGAGCGCTGACGACATCGTGGGCGCGATCGTGTGGCTCGCCGGTGACGCCGGAAGCTACGTCACCGGGCAGACGATCGTCGTCGACGGCGGCTGGACCGCCCGCTAGCGTCACGTGCTCGCATGGCACCGCAGAAGCATGGCACCTCAGAAGCATGGCACCGCAGAAGAGGGCGCGGGCACGGACATCGGGGAGCTCATCCGGGCTTCCCGGGGCACGGCGGGTCGGCCATGTGCCTCATGCACGTCCGGGGCGACGGCGGCCCCGGCGATCCATGCCGGGGCCGCCGTCGGTACGGGCGCGCGGTTCGGTCGGTCGGCGGCGCCGGCGGGGGCGTCCTATGCGACACCGGCCAGCTGGAGCATGTCGGCGACGGTGAACCGGCCGTTCATGGGCTCCCACTTCTTGCCGGGGTTCTCGCGGTTGTGGTTGACGAACGATGACGGGTCGGCCTTGAGCAGGCCGTACAGGACCTCCCCGACGATGACGCTGCCGACCGCGCCGAGGCGCTCACCGCCATGGGCGACCATGCTCTCGCGCATCACGTAGTACCACAGGGGCGCCTTGTCGCCGAGGCCGTTCACCGTCAGACCCAGCGCCCTGTTGTCGTAGACCTTCGGGACGATCTCCGTGCCGTACGCCTGCTGGATCTTGGTGGCGACATCCTGTCCGGACGGAAGATTGAACGCCTTTCCTCGCAGCAGGTTGCGAATGGCGATGGACCGCATCGGGGTGTACTGCTCATTCGTCCTGGAGGGCAGCGGTGATTGTTCCGTGGGATCCTCGATCCATTCGATCGGCGTGTCGATCGGCCCGGGAATGTTGAGGAACGTGTGCACGATCTTGCCGTCGAACTTCTTGGCGTACTGCGGCTCGCGGCCACCGATCTTGAAGAAGTGCGACCAGTCGATGATGTCGACGTCCTTCGTGAGGGGCGCGAACGGCTTGCGGAAGTGAAAGAGATGTCCCGCCGTCTTGTCATTGAGGCGGTACTCCTCCTGGACCAGTGCATGCAGCCGGTAGCCTGCCACGGTGAACTCGACCGGTAGTGCCAGCGACTCCCCGGGCTTGGGGTTGAAGAATCGGCCGCCATCGTTCTTCGTGATGGCCTCGAACACGTTCTTCTGGATGATGTTCTCCAGCCAGTCGTGCAGTACCAGCCATTGGTAATGCCAGATGACGAGGCGCTGTGCCGTGGCGAACAGATCCTTGTCGGATACGTACGGGGTGTCGTCCTTCTTGAGCATGTCCACCACCGCGTTGTGGAATTTCATGAACGCGAGATGGAGTTGGATGGTGATGATGGTGTTGTCGTTGCGCGGGTCGGCGATGATGGGCACGCCCTCGCCGTTGCGCGGGACATCGTAGCCGCGAGCGGGGTCGAGCCAGAACTTCCCGTTGTCACCATTGTCGTAGTACGCGAACGACTGGGTCTGCGGACCGAGTCCGTACACGTGCTCCAGGCTGATTCGCCCGCTGCGGTAGTTCGTGGTGCCCTTCGGATTGTTGCCCGGGTCGAACGTCGCGTCGGCCTGGAAGGTGATGTTGTGGTCCAGGAACTGACCGAAATAGGTGTAACCGGCGGGTAGTTTGGTGTTGAGTTGGTTTTCGGCGACCTTGGATCCAGGTGAAAGACACTTTCCCGTTCCCGGCGGGTTGGCGTCCATGGGCCCGCAGGGAGCTCCGAGTTCGCCGAGTGCGCGATCATCGGGAGAATAAGGGCTGAGGTCACCGAACATTCGGCTGTAATAACTGGTCTCGGATACCGGTGGCGTCTGGCCGTTCCCCGCGCTTTTCGGGGTGGCCTGGAGCATGTTCGTGGTGCCGTGATCGGTGGTGCTCGGATGGGGGAGCGGGCCTTTGCGTCGCGGCACGATGCCCTGGGTGATCTGGCTTCGGAATCGCTCGGCCGCCTTCTGGCGGAGGGTGGCATCCTGTGTCGTGGTCATGTCGAGATCTCCTTTTCGTTCGGCCTTTTCCTGGCCCGCACACGCCGGCGGACATGCGTTCGGCGGGTGTGCATGTCGTCGTGCGTGCGTGTCGTCGTGTGAGGTCGGAGCGCGAACTCTCTCTGGACATGACTAATGAGACACTCCGGCGCCGAAGGCCTGATGCCCGCGAAACTCGTTCGGCTAACCGGGCTCCAGTCAAGGAACACACAAAAGGAGATCGAGAAGCCCGAACACCCGGTGGCCTACTACTCCGGCGACGCGGGCGAGAAGTAAGCGACGATCGGGCCGGGCGGGTGGCCGACGCCACGGGCGATCTGCGCAGCAGACTCGACGACTGCAACGCCAAGTACAAGGACGTCCTGAAACGGCAGGGCTCGGCCGGCGACGTTCAGGACCGGGAGCGCTGGCCGCTCTGGATCGCCTGGCGGGCGGCGGCGGACGAGGCGTTCACGACGCCGTCGTCGAAGCGGTCGAGCACCACCGCCTGCGTCGCCGACAGGTGGGCGCAGGCCACCCGCTCGGCCTCGCCGGCGCGGCCGGCCGCGATGTCGTCGACGATCCGGCGGTGGGTCCGGACGGCCGTGAGCGCCTCGTCCCTGGAGGGGTACTCGCCGCGCTTGGTCAGGGATTCCGCCCAGGCCTCCTCCTGCGCCGACCAGAGGGCGACGAGGCTGCCGACGACATGGCGGACGGTCGCGTTCGGGGTGAACGAGACGAGCAGGTCGTGGAACTCCCGGGCGGCCTGGGTGAACGCGAGGCCGTCATCGACGAGCTCGGTGCACTGGTCGACGTTGGCGCTGAGGACGGGGACGACCACTTCGTTGCGGTCCTCGCGCTTGGCGCATTCGGCGGCGCAGAGCGGCTCCAGCATCCGCAGGCCGGCCGCGAGGTCGCCCAGCGTGACCCGGTCGCCCTGGAGCGCGAGGCCGAGGTGGTAGGCGGCCGACGACCTGTCGGGACGGTGCACCTCGGCGCCGCCGACCTTGCCGCGCCGTACCGTCACCAGGCCCTCGGTCTCCAGGATGCGGATGGCCTCCCGGATCGAGGGGTAGCTGACGCCGAACTCCTTGACCAACTGGTCCTGGGTGGGAAGCGCGTAGTCGTCCTCGGCGGCGAGGATGCGCGTCCGCAGCTCGGCGGCAACGGTCTCGGCGATGCGGTACTGGGGAATGCGGGTACGTCGGGTGGTCGTCACCTAGGTGGCTTCCTGTGGGGTTTCGGGGATCGGCGATCGGTTTACGTGCGCTGAGTCCGGGTTTACGTGCGCTGAGTCCGGGTTTACGTGCGCTGAGTCTAGCTGTCCGGACAAGCAAACTCAGTATTGCAAGCTAGCGCAGCATTGCAATCCTTTTAAGGATTGCAATACTGTCGTGGCCATGGACTTCACGATGGGGGCGAGCGCCGAGGCGCTGCGCGGCGAACTGCGCGGGCTGGTGGCGGAGCACGTCCCGCCGGACTTCCTGGGGGCGTTCACCGACGATCCCGCCGACCTCGCGACCGCCCAGCGCTTCTGCCGGCTGCTCGCCGAGCGCGGCCTGCTGTGCCTGGCCTGGCCCGAGGAGTACGGCGGGCGCGGTGCCTCGGTGTGGGAGCAGACCGTGGTGCGCGAGGAGATGTGGGCCCATCACGAGCCGCGCGGCGCCCAGTACATGGGCGTCAACTGGGTGGGGCCGACGATCATGCGGCACGGCACCCCGGAGCAGCGGCGCCGGCACCTGCCGCCGATCGCGCGCGGCGAGGTGATCTGGTGCCAGGGCTTCAGCGAGCCCGACGCGGGCTCCGACCTGGCCTCGCTCCGTACGGCGGCGCGCCGGGACCGGGACGGCTGGAGCATCTCCGGCCAGAAGATCTGGACCTCGTACGCCACGATGGCCCAGTGGTGCTTCCTGCTCGCCAGGACGTGCACGGGCGAGCGGAAGCAGCAGGGCCTGACGATCTTCCTGGTGCCGATGTCCGATCCCGCGATCGAGGTCCGGCCCATCGACTGCCTGATGGGACCGCACCACCTGAACGAGGTGTTCTTCGACGACCTGCGGGTGACCGAGGCCGACGTCCTGGGCACGGTGGACGAGGGCTGGGAGGTGGTGCAGGAGGTGCTGTCGTTCGAGCGCGTCGGCATCGCCCGGTACGCCCGGTGCGAGCGCCTGCTCCAGGCCGCCCCGGCGGTGCTCGGTGAGCGGTGGGACGACCTGCCCGCCGAGCTGCGGGGACGGTGGGCGCGGATGCTCACGCACTGCCGCAGAGCCCGGCTGCTGGCCTACCAGGTGCTGGCGACGCAGAACGAGGGCACCGTACGGCCGGGTGACGCCGCCGCGTACCGGATCGCCGTCACCAGACTCGACCAGGAGAGCGCGGAGGTGCTCATGGAGATCGTCGCCTCAGCGGCACCGGACGGTGCCGAGGAGCGCCGCTTCCGCCTGGAGGTGGAGGACCACTGGCGCTACTCGCAGGCGTCCACCGTCGCGTCGGGGAGCGTCCAGATGCAGCAGATCCTGCTGTCTCGATCCTTGCTGGCCTCATGACCGGGTCCCTGGACATCGGGCACACGGGCGCCGGCCACTCGGATGTCAACCACACGGATACCGGGCACACGGGCACCGGGCACACGGCCGCCGGGCTCACGGGTCTCGGTCACATGAGCATCGATCTGAGCAAGGAGGCGGCCGAGTACGGGCGGCAGGCGCTCCGGGCGTTCGAGGCGGCCGGGGGAGACGGGCTAGTCCAGGCGGCCGAACGAGAACCCGAGCGCAGGGAGGCCCTCGTCGCGCCGGTCCTGGCCGAGCTGGGCGCCTGGCACCTCGATCCCCGGGGCGACGCTGAGGAACTGGAGGCGGCCGCCGCGCTGTGCCGCAGCGCCGGCTACTGGGCCCTCCCGTACCCGCTGGCCGAACGGCTCGCCCGGCCCGCCGATCTGGACGCCGACGGGCTTCTGGTGGTGGCCGACTCGTATCCCGCCGGTGCCGTGGCGGGCCTCGGCCTCCGCTGGGCGGCGGTGACGCTGGACGGACGGCGCGGCACCGCCGTCGCACGGCCGCCGGACGCGACGCCGCGTACATCGGCGTTCGTCACCGGGCTCGACGTGCGGCCGCTCGACGACCAGGGCGCGCGGGACGTGGCGCTCGGCCTGGTCCTGCCGTGCTGGACCCTGCTCGGGATGCTCGACCGGGCGATCGATCTCACCAGGGAGCACGTGCTGGTCCGGGAGCAGTTCGGGCAGGCGCTCGCGCGATTCCAGGGCGTTCGGTTCCAGCTCACGGACGCCGAGGTCGAGCGCAGCGGTGCCGAGGTGCTGGCCAGGTACGCGCTGTGGAGCGTCCAGGCCGACCGTGAAGAGGCACTGGATGAGGCGCTGGACGACGCGCTCGCGCTGCGCCTTGCGGCCGTCGAAGCGGCCGACGTCGTGTTCCGCGTCGCGCACCAGCTGCACGGTGCCACCGGCTTCTGCGACGAGACGTCCCTGTCGTGGATCTCCCGCTACAGCCAGCCGCTGCGGCGCCTGCCGCTGGGCCTGTCGGCGACGCGCGACCAGCTGACCCGCCGGATCGGCCGGCGCGGCCTGACCGGGCTGTTCGGCGGCTCGCCGGAACGGGTGGCGCCATGAGAGGGCAGGGCGGCAGCGTCAAGGGGAAGTCTGCGGGCGAGTACGTCTACGACCTCCCCGAGGAGCTGACGGTCGAGTGCGACGGCCCGGTCCGTACGGTCGTCATCAACCGGCCGCTGGAGCTGAACGCCGTCAACAAGCCGCTGCACTGGGCACTCGCCAACGTCTGGCGGCAGCTGGCCGCCGACCGGGAGGCCAGGGTGGTGATCCTCACCGGCGCCGGCCGGACGTTCTGCGCGGGCGGCGACCTGGAGTGGATCACCTCCTTCCTGGAGGACGAGGCCGCGCGGGAGGAGAGCCTGCGCGAGGGCGCGCAGATCATCGAGGAGGTGCTCCGCTTCCCGCTGCCGGTGATCGCCGCCGTCAACGGTGCGGCGGTGGGGCTGGGCTGCAGCCTGGCCGTGCTGTGCGATGTCGTGCTGATCGCGGAGACCGCGCACCTGGCCGACCCGCACGTGTCCGTGGGCCTGGTGGCGGGGGACGGCGGCGCCGCGTTCTGGCCGCTGCTCACCCCGATCCTGCGGTCCCGCGAGTACCTGCTGACCGGCGACCGCATCCCCGCGTCCACGGCCGTCGAGCTCGGGCTCGCGTCCCGTACCACCCCGCCGAACGGCCTGCTCGCAGAGGCCCGGCGCCTCGCGGAGCGGCTGGCCGCGCAGCCGGCGGACGCGCTGCGCGGCACCAAGCGGGTGGTCAACATGCACCTGTCCCAGGCCCTGAGCGGCGCCATGCAGGCCGGGTTCGCCGCCGAGGCCGAGACCATGCGCTCCCAGGAGCACCGCGACCGGCTGCTCGCGCTCCTGCGGAAGGCGGGCTGACGGTGGCGTCCCCCTCTGCGTCCACGTCCACGTCTGCGTCACGGGATCTCGACGAGTTCCGCGCGGAAGTGCGCGACTGGTGCCGGCGGCACGTACCGGCGGACTGGCGGAAGGCGCAGACGGGCGTCCCGGACGGGGAGTTCGCCGCCTTCCAGAAGGATTGGTTCCAGGAGCTGCGCCGCGCCGGGTACGCCGTCCCGCACTGGCCCGCCGAGTGGGGTGGCGGGATGCCGGTCGCCGAGCAGATCGTCCTCTACCAGGAACTGGCCGCGCACGACGCGCCCCGGCTGGTGCTGGCCTTCGTCGCGATCCACCATGCCGCGGCCACGCTGCTGGCCGCCGGTACGGACGAGCAGCGGCGGCGCCACCTTCCGGCGATCCTCGACGGCGAGATCTGGGCCCAGGCCTTCTCCGAGCCCGAGGCCGGATCCGACCTGGCCGCCCTCAGGACGACCGCCCGCAAGGAGCGGGACACCTACGTCGTCAACGGGCAAGATACCTACGTCGTCACCGGGCAAAAGGTGTGGGCCAGCGGGGCGGCGCATGCCGACTGGTGCTTGTTACTGGCCCGTACCGACGCCGATGCCCCCAAGCGTCGCGGCATCTCCTACTTCCTGCTCGACCTACGGACGTCCGGCATCGACATCCGTCCCGTCCGCCAGGCGACCGGCGAGTCGCACTTCTGCGAGGTCTTCCTCGACGACGTCGCCATCCCGGACACCTGCCTGGTCGGGCCGGTGAACGACGGGTGGCGGGTGGCGCAGGAGACGCTGGGCGCCGAACGCGGCATGACGATGCTCGAACTGGCCGAGCGGCTCGGCAACGCCGGTTTCCGCCGGCTGGTGGAGGCGTGCGCCCGGCCGGGCCCCGGCGGGGAACGTCCCCTCGACGACTCCCTCGTACGCGACAGGCTGGCGATGCTGGAGACCGAGATCACCGGCCTCCGCGCCCTCTGCCGCGACCTGGTGGAACGGCACGCCGCCGGCACCGTCGGCCCGGCCGATGCCTCGATCGTGAAGCTGTACTACAGCGAACTGCTCCAGCGCACGATGGACTTCGGTACGGAGATCGCGGGCCTGGCCGCCCACACCGACCTGCGCAAGCCCCTGTCCAGCGGTTGGGAGTCGGGCGCCTGGGTCCTGGACTTCATCGGCTCCTGGGAGTGGACGATCCCGGGCGGGACGAGCGAGATCCAGCGCACCATCATCGGCGAGCGCGGCCTCGGACTGCCCCGGGAACCGAGGGCGGCCCGATGACCTCTGATCTCTCCAGCCTCTCTGATCTCTCCGACTTCTCCCACCTCCATGACGAACTCCGGGCGGTGGCGCGTGATCTGCTGGGCAAGGCGGGTTCCGGCGCTGCCGTCGACCGGCGGCTGATCGCCGAATCCGGCTGGCTCGGGCTGGAGGCACCGGTGTCGCTGGACGGCGCGGGCGCCACGTTCGCCGAGGTCGCCGTCATCGTCCAGGAGATGGGACGGGCGGCGGCGCGAAGCCCGTACCTCGGAACCGCCGTCCTGGCGGCCGGAGCCCTCGCCCTGCTGGAGCCGGGGCCGGACCGCGACCGCCTGCTGGCCGAGACCGCGTCGGGCGCCGCCGTCCCGGCTCTCGCGCTGGCGGGGGAGGGGGATGGCGCCGCCGGGTTCCGCCTCGAACGGTCGGCGCGGGGACTCCGGCTGCACGGCCGGGCGGACTTCGTACCCGATGCCCCCGATGCCGACCACCTCCTGCTGCCCGCACTCGGCCCTGACGGCACGCCCGTGATCGTTGCCGCCGGGCCGGATACCACCGGGCTCAGCGTGACGGCCCGGCCTGTCCTGGACGACACCCGTCAGTTCGGTCTGGTGACCGCGGACCATGGGGTGGTGGGGGAGGAGTGCGTGTGGCAGTTCAGGGGTGACTCCGAAGCGGCTTTCCGCAGGCTCCTCTACCGAGCCGCCACCGCCGTCGCCTGCGACAGCCTCGGCTTGAGTGAGGCCATGCTGGACGCGACGGTGGCGTACGCCGGTGTACGGAGCCAGTTCGACCGGCCGATCGGCTCGTTCCAGGCCGTGAAGCACGCGTGCGCCGACATGCTCGTCCAGGTATCGGTGTCACGTCGCCTCGTATCGGCCGCTGTGCAGGCTCTATGCGCAGACGGTCCCCAGGTGGGCGTGGCGGTGTCGATGGCGAAGTCGTACGCCGGCGGTGCCGCCGTGGACATCACCGGGAAGGCCATGCAGTTGCACGGAGGCATGGGCTACACCTGGGAAAGCGGTATCCACGTCTACCTGAAGCGCGCGGCCCTCAACCGTTCGCTGTTCGGCTCTCCCGCTGCCCACCGCCGGCGCATCGCCGAGCGCTATCGCTGACCGAGCGCTCCAGATAACCGAGCACTCCAGATAACCGAGCGCTACAGATAACCGAGAGCCGAGAGATAACACGGTGCGAGGTCTGCGAGCCCTGCGTCAGCTGGCCGGGACCGCGTTGGTCGCGACCAGCCCGAGCACGATGACACCGAGAATGACCCGGTAGACGATGAAGACGCTGTAGGTGTGCTTTGCGATGAACTTCAGGAGCCACGCCACGGCCACGTAGGCGACGGCGAAGCTCACCGCCGTGGCCGTGAGCGTCGCCGGCCAGCCGACGCCCTTGGAGATGGAGTCGAACTCGGTGACGACCTGCAGCGCGCCCGCCGCGGTCAGTGCGGGGACCGAGAGGAAGAACGACAGCTTGGTGACGGTGACCCGGTCCAGGCCGCGCAGCAGGCCGGCCGACATCGTCGCGCCGGAGCGGGAGACTCCGGGGATCAGCGCCAGGCACTGGACCACCCCGATGATCAGAGTGTCCCTCCAGGTCACGTCCTTCTCGCCCCGGTCCTGGGTGGCGTTCCTGTCGGCGTAGTACATCACCCCGCTCCAGAGGATCAGGGCCGTTCCGACGAACCAGAGGCTGCGGAGCGTCGTCTCGATCTGGTCCTTGAACGTCAGGCCGACGATGCCGATCGGGATCGCGCCGAGGATCACCGCCCACGCCTGCCGGTAGTTGATATCGCTGCGGTGCTCCCGGCTGAACACGCCCCGTGCCCACGCGCCGATGAGCCGCGCGAAGTCGCCCCGGAAGTAGATCAGGGTCGCCAGCACGGCTCCCACCTGGATGATCGCGGTGAAGGCCGTGATGTCGGGGTCGTCGGGCGAATGCCCGAGCAGGCTCTCGAGGATCGTCAGGTGCCCGGTGCTGGAGATCGGCAGGAACTCGGTCACCCCCTCCACCACCCCGAGAAGGACCGCTTCCAGAATGTTCAACGTCGCCCTCGCGTTCGTTCGTCGATGCATGCGGCACTCGGCCGCGGTGGCTTCACCGCAACCGGCCGCATCTCACTGCTCAGGGGGTGCGCGCTGCGCCAGGAGGTTCCGCGTGGGCAATGCCGGGACTGGGCAATGCCGGAACGCGGAACCACGGCAGCGGCAGCAGGAACAGTACTGGTCGGACCAAGGCGGGCACACCCGATCTGCCCATCCGCCTGCCCTGACGTCACGAAGATTCGCGAATTGTTCACTCTTTCGACGCATCCGGAGTGCGCCCCAGCGCATTCGAGCCGGGCCTGCCCGCCAGGCCCACCCCAAGTGAGGCGGGCCCGGCCGGCACAGGTCAGCAGGGCCCGGCGGACTGTGTTAGCCGGGACGTGTCAGCCGGGCTGTGTGAGCCGGGACGTGTCAGCTGGGGCCTTGTCAGCCGGGCCTTGTCAGCCTGGACGGGTCAGCGCTTCAGGCCGTGCTCGATGGCCTCGATGATCCGCGGCCGCAGTTCGGCGGCGCTGATGATCGCGTCCACCGAGCCGACCTCGACCGCACGCTGGATGCTGTGCACCCGGTCGAACTCCGCGGCGACCTCGCCCAGCTTCTCCGCCCGTACCGACGACTGGATCTCGGCGAGCCGGGCGTTGAGCGCGGCCCGCTCGACGCCGCCGGCCTCGGAGACCTGGGCCTGCAGCTCGGTCACCCGGGGGTCGGTCTTGGTCCGGTTGTTCACCTCGCCGGAGAACACCACGGCCGCCGCCGGGGCGCCGCCGAGCACCGAGGCGAACGAGCCCTCCAGCGCCAGGACGGTCATGGCCGGGTTGAGCGCCTTGGAGAACACCACGAACGCGCCGCCGTGGTAGCGGGAGATCACGCAGAACACGATCGGGCCGTCGAAGTTGACGATCGCCCGGCCGATCTCCGCGCCGTACTCCAGCTGCAGCTTGCGCATCGACTCCGGGGAGCCGTCGAACCCGGACAGGTTCGCCAGCACGACCAGCGGCCGGTTGCCGGACGCCGCGTTGATCGCCCGTGCGGTCTTCTTCGACGACCGCGGGAACAGCGTGCCCGCGGTGTAGGTGTCGGGGCCGTCGGTGGGCGGGAAGCCGCGCCGCGGCACCGACCGCGACTCGATGCCGATCAGGCAGACCGGACGGCCGCCGATGTGCACGTCCTGTACGGCGGACGTCTCCGCGTCGGACATGCCCGCCCAGCGTTCCAGCACCGGGTGGTCCTGGTCGGACAGGGCGCGCATCACCGTCCGGATGTCGAACGGCTTCTTGCGGTCCGGGTTGTGCTCGGCGGAGAAGATCTCGCCGACGGTGGCGAAGTCGCTGTCGGCGATCGCGTGCGGGAACGCGGAGACGTCGCGGTGGAACGGGTCGTTCGTGTCCGCCTTCCGCGGCGCCGTCTCGCCGGGCACGACGTAGGTGTGGTCGTAGTGCGCCATCAGCACGTCGCGGGCGGCCGGCAGGCTGGGCGCCCAGTACTGCGCCTGGCCGTTCGGGCCCATCACGCGGTCGTAGCCGCCGATGCCGAAGTTGTCCTCGGCCGACACGCCGCCGGAGAAGTCCAGCGACTGCTTGCCGGTGAGCACCATCGCCGAGTCCGGCGTCATCACCAGGATGCCCTTGGTGTGCATGAGCATCGTCGCCTCGGCGTTCCAGTACGGCTGGGCGCCGACGTTGATCCCCGCGACCACGATGTTGATCTCGCCGCCGCCCTGGGTGAACGTGACGATGCGCTTGAGCGCCGCCGCGACCCAGTCCATGTTCTCGGTGCCCGAGGTCATCGAGATCCGCGCGCCCGCCGACAGCGCGAACCACTCCAGCGGGACCCGCATCCGCTCGGCGAGGTCGAGCGCGGCGATCACCCGCGAGCACTCGGGCTCCGACAGCGCGCCCAGCGCCTTGGTCGGGTCGCCGAGCAGCACCACGCGGGTGACGCCTTCGGGGTTCCGCTCGGTCGGCGTGGTGACGACGCCCGCGACGATCGCCGCGGTGTTCTTGCCCCTCGGCCGGTCCACCGGTACGAGTGCGCCCTTGTCGTCGAGGTCGTGCTCGACGAAGCCGCCCTCCGGCCCGGCGAGCAGGCGGGTCAGCTCGTACGGGTAGACGTTGCCGCGCCGGGCCGCCCGCAGCACCTTCTGGCGGTAGTCGTCCAGCGGCTGGACCGGTTCGGTGGACGGCTCGCCGACGTGCAGGCGCGCGCCGTGGCCGGGATCGAGGGTGATCCGTACGGCGATCTCGGTCAGCTCGCCGGTGGCGGTCCGCTGGCGGGCCACGAACTGGACCTCCTCCAGCCCGGCGCCCGCGGTGGCCGGCAGGATGCGCTGCATCAGCGTCTCGAGATCGTCGGTGGACAGCTCGGTCGACGGCCAGAGGTACATCAGGATCCGGTTGGTGTCGAACCGCTTGTTCTGGGGCCGCTGCGCCTGGATGTTGCGGATCGCGTCGAGGCACCCGGTCAGCACGTCCTCGACCGCCGGCAGCGCGACCAGGCTCCCGTCGGCTTCGCGCAGCGGCGTCAGGTCGCGGACCTGGCCCATCGCGACGAGCCGCTCGTCGGCCGGGTTGCTGCGCGCCACCGCCTTGTAGAGGTAGATCTCCTCGTCGGAGGACGGCAGCCGGGTGAGGTCGAACTCGCGCAGCCGCTGCAGCTGCAGGCGCCGCGCCATCTGCGGGTGCAGGCCGCGGATCAGCCGGTCCTCGACGTAGCCCGCGCCCTCGGGCCCGTCCTCGGGGCGGCCCTCGGGACGGCCCTCGGGACGGAACGTGAAGTGGTGGTGCATCACGGCGCCGCTGGTGCCGGCGACCGTGGTGGTGATCCGGCGTACGCCGGCGGGGCGCGGGTGCTCGGCGAGGAGCTCTCCGAGCCGTACCGCCATCGCGTCGGCGTCCGGCTGGTCCTCCCACGTGACGTAGAGGTCGGCGACCAGCCCGTGCTCGGAGCCGCCGGTGGCGAACGCGCCGACGGCGCCGATGGCGTCGGGCAGGGCGGCGATGTCGACGGCGGTGGTGACCACGCGGAGCACGCCGGCCGAACCGGTGTGCTCGGCGGTGACGAACCGGCAGCCCGCGGCCTCCCGCGTGGTGACCTCGCACAGCCCGCGGTTGCCGTAGTAGCGGCGGGTCAGGACCTCCAGCAGCGGCGCGTGGTCCCGCCCGGGACGGCGCATCCGCTGGCCGATCAGCCGGACGAGCGGCTCGGAGCAGGCCACCATGGCCTGGATCCGCTCGGCGCGGTCCGGCGCGTCCGGGACGCGGTCCAGGTAGCGCAGCCCGTCGCGTACAGAGGTGTAGACCCGGGCGCGGTTGCGGCGCAGCAGCGGCTGGGTGAACCAGCGGAACACCACGCCGCGGGCCAGGTCCGACACCGTGGAGAAGCGCACCTGCGTGGCCTCGACCAGGTGCTCCAGGGTGAGCCCCGCCCGCTCGCTGAACGACTCGAACGGCGGCGCGCCGGCCAGCCACTGGCGCAGCAGCTCCGACAGGACCGCCGCGTGGGTCCCCATCCGCTGCTGGGCCAGGAAGATCCGGAAGACCGCCGCCTCCAGCTCCGGCGTACGGTCGAGGTCCGTGACGCCGTAGTGCGACAGGACCTTGGTGAGCTTGGCCTGGAAGTCCTCGGTGACGCCGGCGCGCTCGACGTCCAGGCTCTGCAGGTAGCTGTGGAACGACTCGCGCGGGCTGTGCACCGGGCTGCCCGGCTCGACGTCGAGCTCACCGCCCGGCCTGTTGTGGCTCAGGTCGGACAGGTCGGCGAACACGGTGAGCAGGTCCAGCTCGCCCTCCAGTGGCCGTCCGCCGAGCTCGGCGCGCGCGGCCAGGTAGGGCTTCAGCACCCGCTCGCGGTCGTGCGGGTCGGTGTCGTAGCCGAGCAGCAGGCCGCGCAGGTCCTGCAGGCCGCGCTCGACGCGCTCGGCCGCGGACGCCGCGGCGGGCTCGGCGGGCAGTTCGATCTCGACGGCCCCGGCGGACTGGTCCGCCTCCTCGGCGCCCTCGTCGGCCAGCGGCTCCAGCCGCATCACCGGCGCGCCGGTCTCGACCTGGCCGCCCACCGACACCGGGCACTCGCGGACACGGGCACGGAACGGCGCGCGCAGCACCGTCTCCATCTTCATGCTCTCCAGCACCAGGATCGGCGCGCCCGCCTCGACCTCGTCGCCGACCGCCAGCGGCGTCGCGACCACCAGCGCGGGCGCGGGAGAACGGACGACACCGCCCTCGTCGCGGCTGATCCGGTGCGTGACCCCGTCGACCTCGACCAGGTGGATCGTCCCGTGGGTGGCCGACATCAGCCGGAACCGGCGGCCGTTGACCACGATCTGGCCGGCGTGCTCGTCGTACCGCTCCACCTCCACGTCCGCCTCATGCAGCGCCCCGCCACCGCCGCCACCAGAGACGCCGACGGCCACGCGGAACCGGCCGTGCCCGGCCCGGGCCACGCGTACCCGGTAGCCGACGCCGCGGAGCTTGAGGTCCAGCGGACGGCCCGGGTCGTGCTGGACCTGCGGGCGCCCGCCGTGCGCGGCGGTCAGCAGCCGCTGGATGCTGATCTCTTCCTCGTCCTGGTACGCCTCGATCGCGGCCGCCGCCAGGGCGATCGCGGAGTGCCGGTGGTCGACCAGCCGGCCTTCGGCGCGGACCCGGTCGATCCAGCCGGTGTCGGCGCTCGCGTCGATCACCTCGGGCTGGCCGAGCAGGTCGAGCACGAAGCCCTTGTTGGTGGCGCCGCCCTCGATGATCACCGTGGTCTCGGCCATCGCGCGGCGCAGCCGGCCCAGTGCCTGGTCGCGGTCGCCGCCATAGGCGATGATCTTCGCGATCATCGAGTCGAAGTCGGCCGGGATCCGGTCGCCCTCGCGGACGCCGGTGTCCACCCGGATGCCGGGCCCGGTGGGCAGCACCAGGCGCGCGATGCGTCCGGGGGCGGGCGCGAAGTCGCGGTCGGGGTCCTCGGCGTTGAGCCGCGCCTCGATCGCGTGGCCCGCCTCGTCCGGCTGGGCGCCTTCCAGCTTCCCGCCGTTCGCCACGTGCAGCTGCAGCCGGACCAGGTCGGTACCGGTGGTGATCTCGGTGATCGGGTGCTCGACCTGCAGCCGGGTGTTGACCTCGAGGAACGCGAACAGCTTCTCGCCGGGGTGGTACAGGAACTCGACCGTGCAGGCGCCGCGGTAGTCGACGGCCACGGCGAGCCGTTCGGCCGACGCCTTCAGCTCGGCGGTCTGCGCGGGCGAGAGGACCGGCGAGGCGGACTCCTCGATGATCTTCTGGTTGCGCCGCTGCACCGAGCAGTCCCGTACACCCAGCGCCCACGCGGTGCCCTGCCCGTCCGCGATGACCTGGACCTCGACATGCCGGGCGCCGGTGACCAGGCGCTCCAGGAAGACCACGCCGGAGCCGAACGCGCGCAGCGCCTCCTGGCTGGTGCGCTCGTACGCGTCGGCCAGGTCCTCGCCCGAGGCGACCATCCGGATCCCGCGCCCGCCGCCGCCCGCGGTCGCCTTGAGCATCAGCGGGTAGCCGATCGCGTCGCCGGCGCGCAGCGCGTCCTCGAGGGTGGCGACCTCGCCGCGGCTCCACGGCGCCACCGGGACGCCGACCTCCTCGGCGATCAGCTTGGCGCCGATCTTGTCGCCCAGCCTGCGCATCGCCTCGGCGCTCGGCCCGACGAAGGTGACGCCGATCTTCTCGCACAGCTCGGCGAACGCCGGGTCCTCGGCGACGAACCCCCAGCCGACCCACGCGGCGTCGGCCCTGGTCTCCACCAGGGCCCGCTCCAGTACGGCGTGGTCGAGGTACGGGCGGGCCGAGGCGGGGCCCAGCAGGTACGCGACGTCCGCTTCACGGACGAAGGTCGCGTTGCGGTCGGCGTCGGTGTAGAGGGCGACCGTCTCGATCCGCGTCCCGGTTTCGGCCGAAAGGTCCCGGACAGCGTGGATGAGCCGCATCGCGGCCTCTCCACGGTTGACGATGGCGACACGACTGAACACCGGCTGAGCCTCCCCATGTACTCAAGCGCAGAAGGCGACGTCCGGGTCCGGAGCGTCGCCTGCACCTGCCTACACCCTGCTGGATTACCGCCTTCTACACCAATGTCCCGCATCGCACAGGGTGGAGCCGCGACCTTGTGGGGAACCTACAAAGAGCCCTGGTGCGGTGGACGGTTCGTTCCCTCTGTGGCTTGTCCCTCTGGAACTTGTCCCTCCTGTAACAGGAGGTCCTACGGTCCGGAGCATGAAGATCATCGTTCATGACACGGCGTCCGCCATGCTCGACCTCCTCCGCCGCCCGCTGGAGGAACGGCCCGACGCCCTGCGGGAGTTGCTCAGCCCTCTGCAGGACGTGATGTCCGTGGTGGGGGACATGGTCCAGATGCACGAGATGGGCAGCGGCTTCCGGATCGATCAGGAGGACCCGCGCTACCTGACGGCCCTGGCGCAGATGCGCGACGCGGGGGTGTGGGAGCAGGTCGAGAGCTCCCTCGCAACGGCATGGGAGCGCCTGAGCGGTGCGGTACCCGGGATCAAGAGCGCCGAGACCGTCCATGTCGTCCTGGTGCTCGGCGACCCTGACGACGAACTCCTGGCGGGCGTCGCCGGCTACACCGGCATGGGCGGCATCCCGGGGGCGATCCAGCTGACGATGTGGCCCACCGAGACCAGCCTGGCGAAGATCGGCCACGCCGCCGCGCACGAGCTCCACCACAACGTGCGCTACGCCAATGTGGTCTGGGACCCGGCGGCGGTCACGGTCGGTGAGCAGGTCGTGGCGGAAGGGATGGCCGAGGCGTTCGTACGGGAACTGGCGGGCGAGCAGGCCATGGGGCCCTGGGCGACGGCGCTGTCCGGCGCGGAACTGGACGACGCCTACGAGAAGGTCACGGCCGGGATCGACGTGGCCGGGATGCCGAACCTGCCCGCGTACGTGTACGGCGACAGGACCACGCGGGCCATGGGGCTGCGACCCGTGGGGCTGCCGGACTTCTCCGGGTACGCGGTCGGGCTGCGGATCGCGGACGCCCACCTGGCGGCCTCCGGCCTGACCGCCGCCCAGAGCGTCGCGCTGCCGGCCCGCGACATCCTCACGAACGCGGGCGTACCGACCAGCGCGTGACCCGTACCGCCGAGGCCGCGGCGGTACGGCCCGGCGAGGTGCGCGACACTGAGCCGATGACCGGTGACGCCCACGAGCAGCGCCCGGCCCTCGCCGACGAGGGCCTCACCGTCGGCCGGGTGGCCGCGCTCGCCGGGGTCAGCGTGAAGGCGCTGCACCACTGGGACGCGATCGGCCTCGTCCGCCCGAGCGGGCGTACCTGGGCCGGATACCGGGTGTACTCGGGCGACGACGTCGCCCGGATCCACCGGGTCCTGGTCTACCGGGAGCTCGGGCTGCCGCTCGCCGAGGTCGGCCGGATCCTCGACGACCCCGGTGCCGACGCGCGCGACCACCTGCGCCGGCAGCGGTCCCAGCTCGTGGAACGGATCTCCCGCCTGGAGAAGATGGTGCACGCGGTCGATCGCATGATGGAGGCGTCCAAGCCCGGGATCCGGCTGACGCCGGAAGAGCAGATCGAGATCTTCGGTACCGACTGGCGGCCCGCCTGGGTCGAGGAGGCCGAGGAGCGCTGGGGCGACAGCGCGCAGTGGGCCCAGTACGCGGAGCGGGCGGCCGGGATGACGCCGGAGGACTGGAAGGAGGTCGCGGCGGCGACCCACGCCCTGCACGCCGACCTCGCCACCGCGATGCGCGCCGGCGTCGTACCCGGCTCCGTCGAGGCGAACGCCCTCGCGGAAAGGCACCGCGCGTCGATCTCGCGGTACTTCGACTGCACGCACTCGATGCACGCGTGCATCGGCCGGATGTACGCCGGCGATCCCGCGTACGTCCAGAGCTTCGACGCGATCGCGCCGGGCCTGGCCGTCTGGCTGCGCGACGTCATCTTCGCGAACTCCGAGTCCCACGGTGTCGACCCGGAGTCCGCGACCTGGGAGTGATGTCAGCGGTCCGAGAGCAGGACCGGGCCGCCGATGTTGGTCGTGCCCAGCGTCCAGAGCGCGCCGGAGACGGGATCGACGGCCAGGGCCTTCACGAGGATGTTGCTCCGGAACGGGACGGCCGGCGTCGGCACGCGCTCCCAGGCGCCGCCGCGGTAGCGGATCAGGCCGGGCGCGGAGGGCGGATCCGTGGCGTGGCCGCTGGCCCACAGGGTCCCGTCCGGCCCGCGCACGATACGGCTGAGCGAGTTGAGCCCGGCCGGTACGGCGACGCGCTTCCACGCCGTTCCGTCCCAGCGCAGCAGGGTCGGCTTGCCCCCGCTGGTGACCCAGTCGACGCCGACCGCCCAGGCCTCGCCGGACGGCAGCGCCAGCACGTCGGTGATCGTCCCCAACCGGGGGGACTGCTCCACCTGGACCTGCTTCCAGGACGTGCCGTCCCAGTGGAACGCCTCGACGGTTTCGGAGTACTCGGCGACCTCGCCGAAAAACCAGATGTCATCGGCCGACCGCACGTGCAGATTGTGCTGCCACTTCACTGTCGGGAGCGTGGTGAGATGCGCCCAGGCCCCGTTCGTCCAGCGGTAGACGTCCTCGGTGGTCGACAGCCACACGCCCGACGCGTCGGCCTGCAGATGCGCGGCGTTCGTGCCCGGCGGCAGCGCCACCTCCGTGAACGCCGAGCCGGTGAAACGCCCGATGTAGGGATCGGTCGAGTTGTCGGCGGCGTACCTGCTCCCGGAGATCCACACGTCCTCGGGACCGACGGCCTCGACGTTGTTGATCGTGGCGCGATTCGGGATGCCGCCGAGGTCGTACTCCCTCCAGCCGCCGTTCGTCCAGCGCCGAACGACCGGGTTGCCGGGGATCGTGCGCCCGGTGCCGGGGATGGGGCCCGGGACGATCAACTCGCCCTGGTGGCCGGCGATCCAGACGCTGTCGGCGGACGCCGCCGCGACGTCGTAGAGGTCGTTGCTCGGCCAGAAGAAGGGCAGCGACACCTGCTTGAAGTCGCCGGGCGTACCGAGCAGCGCGGGCGCCGCGGCGGCGGGGGAGGCGAGCCCGGCGGCGGCGAGGACACCGGCGGCCAGCGCGCTGGAGATCTTGAGTCGGAACATGGATGCCAGTATGTACTGGCGCTATCGAGGCTTCTTGTCACGTCCTGCACAAACTCGCCACGTCCGGCACGAACTCGCTCTCTTCGGCACAAACTCGCCCCTTCGGCACAAACGAAGGAGTCCGGCACCCGCGACAGGGAGGTGGCACGCGCTGCCATCCGATACCGGCTCGAGGTGGCGCCGCTGGGGTGCGGCGACACGTGGCGGTCGTGCCTCGTCTCCCGCGTCGTACGGCCGGCGACGTCACCCGCCGGTCGAGGGGCGGCCCGCGATCAGGTCGGCGACGGCGGTGCCGAAGCGCTGGACGGGGCGGCGCAGCCGGTCATCGCGCGCGGTGGCGCGGGCGAGTTTGCGGTCGCCGTACCGGCGGCGGGCCCAGGGGGATCCGGGACGGGCCAGCCGAATCGCGCCGGCCATGGCCACGACGCCGATGAACAGGCCGATCAGGCCGGTCCAGAGCTTGCCCTTCGCCAGCGCGACCAGAGTGACCGCCAGGTTGAACAGCAGCGTCAGCGCGACCACCCAGACCGTGCCCTCCTCGCCCCTGTCGTCGCCGATGCCGAGCGGGTGCAGCCCCAGCAGCGCCAGGCCGCACAGGGCGATGGCGATGAAGACGACCTCGACCGACAGCCGCCCCTGCTCGGACCAGTAGACGTCTTCCAGGTGGAGGACGAGGGCGAACTCGTCCAGGACCAGGGCCGTTCCGGCTCCGAACACGCCCGCCAGCACCCCGGCCACGGCCGACGTACCGTCGATCACCGTCAGGCCGCCTATCCCGCCCACGCACATGAACACCAGCCCGAACACCACATGGTGGATGTGGTGGCCGCCCGGCGTGACATTTCCCGGCCACCAGCGTGCCCCGCGCCGGATCATCCGCACGCTGAACCGGATGAACAGGAACGCCGCGATGAACGCGACGAGGAAGACCGCCAGCCGCAGCCTCCCGCTGTCGACGATCTCCCGCGTGAACCAGGCTCCCATGAACAGCGTCATGCCCAGCCGGAGGTGTCCCGAGGGCAACGCCCGCGTCACCATCGCGTAGGGACCCATGACGGAAGGCGATCGCCGGATCGGCCCGCGGAACGCCTTGTGGCCGTCGCCCCTATCCCAGGTCGAGGTGGCGCAGCTGGGCGCGGCGGGCGATGCCGAGCTTGGGGAAGATCTTGTGCAGGTGGTAGCCGACGGTGCGCGGGCTGAGGAACAGGGTGGTGCCGATCTCGCGGTTGCTGAGTCCCTGGGCCGCGAGCCGGGCGACCTGTAGCTCTTGCGGGGTGAGCCGCCCGGTCAGGCCGGCCGGCCGGTGGTCGGGGGCGCCACCCAGCGCTCGCCGCTGGGTACGGGCGTGTTCGGTCCACTGGGACGCGCCGAGCCGGTGGAACAGTGTGACGGCCGTGCGGAGGTGCTGCCGGGCCTGGGTGGGGTGGCGGTTGCGGCGGAGCCATTCGCCGTGGAGGGCCTCGGTGCGGGCCTGCTCGAAGGGGAGTTGTGCCAGGCCGGCGGCTGACGCGGACCTCGCGTAGAGCTTGTCGGCGTCGGGGTCCTCGCCATGCGCGGCGAGCAGCGCCTGGCAGCGGAGGACCTGGGCCTCGACCCACGGCGAGGTCCGGCCGCGGGCCCAGGTGGCGATGCCGGTCACGGCCCGTTCGGCCGCTTCCGTCTGCCCGCTGCGCAGGGCGGCTTCGACGAGGTCGGCGGTGGCCTTGCGAGCCGTGTCGGGATGGGCGCTGGGGCCGGGCCGGGCGAGCGAGGCGAAGTGCTCGAAGGCCGTGCGGTTGTCGCCGGTGGCCAGGGCCAGGAGCCCCTGCCCCCAGGCGGTTCGTGCCGCGGCCTGCCGGTGGCGGGTGCGCCAGGCCAGAGTGAGGGCCGTGTGGCTGTACGCCTGGAGGCCCGGGTCGTCCGCGCGGACGGCGGCGAACCGCGCGAGATGTGATGCCATGTCGGCCTGGCGGGCCTGGTGCTCGGCGTCGTCGGCGTGGCACAGGCCTTCCTCGGCGTGGGCGACGCCCTCCTCCCAATGGCCCAGTTGGAACTCGATGTCGGCGAGCCTGCTCAGTGCCACGGTGAGCAGGCCGAAGATTCCATCGGCCCGCAACCGGTCGGTCACCCGCAGGCCGAGGTCGCGGGCGGCGGTCGGATCGGGGCCGCGACATGCGACGAGCAGGGCGTACAGCCCCCGGCGGGGATCGCCGTCGCCGAGGTCGGTGTCGATCGCTTCGTGTAGGCGTGCGCCCAGGTCCTCCTCTGGAGCGAGGCGGTCGTCGATCGAGGCCGCCAGCAGGTGTGCGAGCGGGCGGTAGGCGGTGGCGGCCGGATGGGCGGCCAGCCGGTGTGCCAGGGATCGTGCGGTCGCGATCTCGCCGGCCTGCCAGGCGGCGTCGGAGGCGACGAGGAGGAGGGTCGCGGTCTCGGCGGGGGCGGCGGTGTGCGTGTCGTCGACCGAGTCCGCCAGCCGGGCGGCGGCGATCATCTGGTCGCCGGCGTACCACTGGATGTAGCCCTGCAGCCGCTCCAGGGCCACGTCGGTGTCATGGGTGCCGGTTCCGTCCGTGGCCGGCGGTCCGGCGGGAATCGCCGCCGCTTGCCGGGCCAGCGAGCGGGCGCGTGCCGATTCCCCTGCCTTCCAGGCGTCGTACGCGGCCGTGGCGAGGTGGTGGCGGCGGCGGGCCGGGATCCGGGTGAGTTGCGCGACCCGCTGATGGACCACGGAGCTCGCCGCGAGGCCGCCGCCTTTCCGCAGTGCCGCGGCGTGGTGGACGAGCGCCGCCGCGCGCTGCTCGTCGGTTCCCGTGGCGGCCAGCGCGCGGTGCCATGCCGCCCGGGCGGGATCATGGTCGTCGAGCTCGGCGGCGAGGGCTTCGTGCGCGGCGACCCGGGAGGCGAACGGCGCGTCGTGGTACACCGCCGACCGCATCAGCGGATGCCGGAATCCCAGCGCGCCCCTGGACGCGGTCATGGTGCCGACGGTGACGAGACGCGCGGTCTCGGCCGCGGACAGGGTGTCCGCGGTCAGGCCGATCCGGGCCATGGCCGCGAGAACCGTCTCGGGACGGCCGGTGTCATCGGCCGCGACGACGACCAGCGCCCTGCGGGTGGGTTCGGGCAGCGTCCGCAGGCGGTCGGTGAAGGCGTCCCGGAGCCGGTCGGTGAGCGGGACGGTCCTGGCCATCGAGGCCATGGCCGACAGGTCGCCGGTGTCGCCGGTGGCGGCCAGTTCCAGCAGTGCGAGGGCGTTGCCGCCGGTGTGCTCGGTGAGCCTCTCGATGGCCGGTCGCGGGGGAGACCAGCCCTGTCCGGCCAGCAGGTCGCGGACGTCCGCCGTGGCCAGGCCGGCCAGGGGAAGCACGGGAAGGCCCGTCCGGGCGAAGGGGTCGGTGCGGTCGAGGTCGCGCCGGGCGATGAGGACCGCGACCGGATCGGCGGTGAGGCGGCGGGCGGCGAACAGGATCGCCCGGGCCGACTCGCCGTCCAGCCAGTGCGCGTCGTCCACCACGACCAGTAGCGGGCGCTGCGCGGCCAGGGATCGCCAGGCGGCCAGGACGGCGGGACCCGCCGTGCCCGGGGTGATGACGGGATCGGCGACGGCCGTGGCGGACCGGGGCACCGGCCGCAGTCCGCCGATGGTGGTGCCGTGCTTCGCGCCCAGATCGCCGAGCCGGTCGCCGGCCGGGGCGAGGAGCTGCTGGAGTCCCGCGTAGGGCAGGTCGATCTCCGACTCCATGCCGCCGCAGCGCAGGACCGTCATGTCGGTGGCCCGGGCCACGGCGTCGTCCAGGAGCGCGCTCTTGCCGATCCCCGGCTCGCCCTGCAGTACCAGGACCTGACCGCGGCCTCCCCGCGCGTCCGTCAGCAGTGCGGCGATGGCCTCCCGTTCAGAATCCCGTCCGAAGATCACTTCTTCAGCCTAACCGGGCATCACCGACCGGTCGTTTCGACAGATACCGGCCGTGCCGCCCCCGCTGAGAGTGGGATCTGGGTCCGACCGGCGGACATCGACGGCGAAGAAGGGGATCATCATGACCAGCACCGAGAGCACCGAGAGCACCGAGAGCACCGAGAGCACCGGAAGCACCGACGGCAGGGAGCCCGCCCGGCTGGGCCGCCGGCTGGTTTTGGCCGGCACGGCAGCGGGGATCGCGGGACTGGCCGCGGTCGCGGCGCCGGCGGCGACGGGCCGGCAGGCGGCGCACGCGGCGCCCGCCAGGGCCGAACGGTTCGCGGGCAAGGTCGTGATCATCACCGGTGCCACCTCCGGGATCGGCGCGGCCACGGCCCGCGCGTTCGCCGCCGAGGGCGCCAAGGTCGCCTTCTGCGGCCGCCGGGAGAAGCTGGGGCGCCAGGTCGAGGCCGGCATCCGCAAGGCGGGCGGGGAGGCCGCCTACATCCGGGCGGACGTCCGGGACGAGCGGCAGATCAGGGCCTTCGTCGACCGGACGGTCAAGCGCTACGGCGGGCTGGACGTCGCCTTCAACAACGCCGGGGTCAACTGGTTCAAGCCGCTGCACGAGATCACCGCGGCCGAGTACGACGACATGCAGGACACCAACGCCCGCGGGGTCTTCCTGGCGATGAAGTACCAGATCCCGCATCTGATCGAACGCGGCGGCGGCGCGATCGTGGTGACCTCCTCGCTCGGAGTCGAGATGGCACGTCCCGGCGGCTCGGCCTACTCCGGCAGCAAGGGGACCCTGGAGGGGATCGTGAAGGCGGCGGCGCTCGACTACGGCAAGCACAACATCCGGGTCAACGCCATCCAGCCCGGCACGATCGACACCCCCATGGTGCGCGGGGGCTTCCCCGACCTCAGTGATCAGGAGTGGGAGCTGGCCAAGAAGGCGTTCGCCCAGCTCAACCTCGACGGGCTGCCCCGGATGGGCGAGGCCGCCGACATCGCCGCCTCGGTGCTGGCACTGGCCGGCGGCGAATTCGCCTACATGACCGGTGCCTCCGTCATGGTCGACGGCGGCGCCACCGCGGGCCGCCGGATCAACATTCCCCAACTGTGATCACGCGGCCACCGCACCGCTGCGCCGCTTGCACCGTCGGATCGCGGGGCACTGACGGGCGGGAGGGGATTGGCCGTGAGTGGTCATTGATGACGTGCTGGTGTGTTTGCGGGGGTTACCTTCCTAAAAACGCGTGTCGGGGGATGTGCGCGTTTCGGGTACTGGCGGCGCTTCGGGTACTGGCAGCGCTTTCGGTACTGACACGGGTACTGACAAAGGAGTCGTATGCGCATCCGCCCTCGCAGGCGCGCGGCACTGGCCGGGGCAGTGGCCCTGGGCATGCTCGCGCCGCTCACCGTTTCCGGACCGGCCGAGGCCGGCACCCACTCGCTGGACGAGGCCTTCTCCCGCGTGCTGGTCAAGCGGGTCACCGGCAAGAACGTCAACAAGCACCTGAAAGCGTTCCAGGCGATCGCCGACGCCAACGGCGGTAACCGGGCGGCCGGATCGCCGGGCTATGACGCCTCCCGCGACTACGTGGCGAACAAGCTGCGGCGCGCGGGCTACAAGGTCCAGTTGCAGCCGATCAACTTCGTGGAGAACTGGAGCGAGAACTCCGCGCCGGTGCTGGCGCAGCAGTCGCCGACGCCGAAGACCTACACGCCCGGCACCGACTTCTTCACCTTCCGGCCCTCGCCCCCGGGCGACGTGACCGCCGAGGTCCAGGGCGTCGACCTGACGCTCCCGCCCGCGCCGGCACCGAACACCAGCACCAGCGGCTGCGAGGCGGCGGACTTCGCCGGCTTCGTGTCCGGCCGCATCGCCCTGATCCAGCGCGGTACCTGCCCGTTCGTCAACAAGGTGCAGAACGCCAAGGCGGCCGGTGCGACCGGCATCATCGTCTTCAACGAGGGCCAGCCCGGCCGTACCGACCCGTCCCCGCTCGACATCGGCGAGTGGCGGGCCGGGATCCCGATGGTCTTCTCCAGCTTCGCGGTCGGCAACGAACTGGCCGCCAACCCCGGCACGGTGGTACGGCTCAAGGTCGACGCCAACCTGGTACTGGGCACCAACCACAACGTCATCGCAGAGTCCCGGGGCGGCAACCCCGGCAACGTGGTGATGGTCGGCGCCCACCTCGACAGCGTGCCCGAAGGGCCGGGAATCAACGACAACGGCTCGGGCAGCGGGGCCATCCTCGAGACCGCTCTGCAGATGAGCAAGTTCCCCGTACGCAACAAGGTGCGGTTCGCGTTCTGGGCCGCCGAGGAGATCGGGCTGCTCGGCTCCGACCAGTACGTCGCCGCCCTGTCCGAGGCCGAGCGCGACAGGATCCGGCTGTATCTGAACTTCGACATGGTCGCCTCACCGAACTACGCCTTCAAGCTGTACGACGGTGACGACTCCGACGCCACCGGCTCGCCGGCGGGCCCGCCCGGATCGGCACAGATCGAGAACCGGCTGGAGAAGTTCTTCGACGGCCGCGGCCTGGGGCACGTGGGCACCGACTTCGACGGCCGCTCGGACTACGGCCCGTTCATCGCGATCGGCATCCCGTCCGGAGGCATCTTCACGGGCGCCGAAGGCATCAAGACGCCCGCCGAGGCCGCCCTGTTCGGCGGTACCGCCGGCGTCGCGTACGACGTCTGCTACCACGTGGCCTGCGACACCCTCGCCAACGCCAACCAGACGGCGCTGGACGTCAACGCCGACGCGATCGCCGACTCCACCGCGCGATACGCGTTCAGCACCAGGTCCATCCCCGACCGCAACCGCGCGCTGATGCTGACCGGAAGGGCCGGTAACGCGGCACGCTGATCCAGTGTGATCGTCCAGTGTGACCGAGGGTGAGCGGCCGGCCCGGCCGCTCACCCTCGATGCGTGCGGTGCCTCAGGCGCCGTTCACGGTGATCGCCAGGCCGGTCATGTGTGGCGGATGTGGCAAATGTCGCGATGTGGCAACATTGCGTACGTGACCAGCAAGCCCACCGCGGCGCAGCGCCTGAGCGACCTCGCGCGGCTGCGCCGTGTCCGGGACCGGATCGACCGGGAGTACGCGCAGCCGCTGGACGTCGAGGCGCTGGCGCGGGGCGTGAACATGTCGGCCGGGCATCTCAGCCGACAGTTCCGCCTCGCTTACGGTGAGTCGCCGTACGGTTACTTGATGACGCGGCGGATCGAGCGTGCGATGGCGCTGCTGCGCCGGGGCGATCTGAGCGTGACCGAGGTCTGCTTCGAGGTCGGCTGCTCGTCGCTGGGCACGTTCAGTACGCGCTTCACCGAGCTGGTGGGGGTTCCGCCCAGCGTCTACCGGCGCGAGGGGGCCAGTGCGACGGTGGGGATGCCGTCGTGCGTGGCGAAGCAGGTGACCAGACCCGTCAGGAATCGAGAAGCGCCGCTTACCGGGCCACGCCTAGCGTGACCGTCATGGACATCACCATCCACAGCGGCTTTCTCCCGCAACGGCCGGTACAGATGGAGACTCGATGAGCAAGGCCACCACCACGCCGGACGCGCAGCCGCCTGTGCCGCACGTCGCCGACAGCCACGACCTGATCCGGGTGCACGGCGCGCGCGAGAACAACCTCAAGGACATCAGCATCGAGATCCCGAAGCGCCGGCTGACGGTGTTCACCGGCGTCTCCGGCTCGGGCAAGAGCTCGCTGGTGTTCAACACGATCGCCGCGGAGTCGCAGCGGATGATCAACGAGACCTACAGCACCTTCGTGCAGGGCTTCATGCCGACGCTGGCACGGCCCGAGGTCGACGTCCTCGAGGGGCTGACGACCGCGATCATCGTCGACCAGCAGCGGATGGGGAGCGACCCCCGTTCCACCGTCGGTACCGCCACCGACGCCAACGCGATGCTCCGCATCCTGTTCAGCCGGCTCGGCGATCCGCACATCGGCTCGCCGCAGGCGTTCTCCTTCAACGTCGCCTCGATCAGCGGCGCGGGCGCGGTCACCGTGGAGCGCGGCGGCAGAACCCAGAAGGAACGGCGCAGCTTCACCATCACCGGCGGCATGTGCCCGCGCTGCGAGGGCCGGGGCCAGGTCACCGATATCGACCTGACCCAGCTCTACGACGACTCCAAGTCGATCTCCGAGGGCGCGTTCACCATTCCCGGCTGGAAGTCGGACAGCTTCTGGACGGTACGGGTCTACGCCGAGTCGGGCTTCGTCGACCCGCACAAGCCGATCCGCAAGTTCACCAAGAAGGAGCTCGACGACTTCCTCTACAAAGAGCCGGTCAAGGTGAAGATCGAAGGCGTCAACCTCACCTACGAGGGGCTGATTCCGAAGATCCAGAAGTCCTTCCTGTCCAAGGACAAGGAGGCGATGCAGCCGCACATCCGGGCGTTCGTGGAGCGGGCCGTCACCTTCACCTCCTGCCCCGAGTGCGGCGGCACCCGGCTCAGCGAAGGGGCCAGGTCGTCCCGGATCCGCGGGATCAGCATCGCCGACGCGTGCGCGATGCAGATCAGCGACCTGGCCGAATGGGTCCGCGGCCTCGACGAGCCGTCGGTGGCGCCGCTGCTGGAGACGCTGCGGCAGACCCTGGACTCGTTCGTGGAGATCGGGCTGGGCTACCTCTCGCTCGAGCGGCCGTCGGGCACGCTGTCGGGCGGCGAGGCGCAGCGCGTCAAGATGATCCGCCACCTCGGCTCCTCGCTCACCGACGTCACCTACGTCTTCGACGAGCCCACCATCGGCCTGCACCCGCATGACATCCAGCGGATGAACAACCTCCTGCTGCGGCTGCGGGACAAGGGCAACACGGTGCTCGTGGTGGAGCACAAGCCGGAGACGATCGTGATCGCCGACCATGTCGTCGACCTCGGTCCGGGCGCCGGTACGGCGGGCGGCACCGTCTGCTTCGAGGGCACCGTCGAGGGGCTGCGGACCGGCGGTACCATCACCGGCCGCCACTTCGACGACCGCGCCGCGCTCAAGGAGAAGGTGCGGACGCCCACCGGCACGCTGGAGATCCGCGGCGCGAACAAGCACAACCTGCGCGACGTGGACGTCGACATCCCGCTCGGGATCCTGACCGTCCTCACCGGCGTCGCCGGCTCCGGCAAGAGCTCCCTGGTGCACGGGTCGATGCCCGCCGGCGCGGACGTGGTGTCGATCGACCAGACCCCGATCCGCGGCTCGCGGCGGAGCAACCCGGCGACCTACACCGGCCTGCTCGACCCGATCCGCAAGGCGTTCGCGAAGGCCAACGGCGTGAAGCCGGCGCTGTTCAGCGCCAACTCCGAGGGCGCCTGCCCCAACTGCAAGGGCGCCGGCGTCATCTACACCGACCTGGCGATGATGGCCGGCGTCGCCACCACCTGCGAGGAGTGCGAGGGCAAGCGGTTCGAGGCCTCGGTGCTGGACCACCACCTCGGCGGCCGCGACATCAGCGAGGTGCTCGCGATGCCGGTGGACGAGGCCGTGGAGTTCTTCGGCGCCGGCGAGGCGAGCACGCCGGCCGCGCACCGCATCCTCGACCGGCTCGCCGACGTCGGGCTCGGCTACCTGACCCTCGGCCAGCCGCTCACCACGCTGTCCGGCGGCGAGCGGCAGCGGCTCAAGCTCGCCACCCACATGTCCGAGAAGGGCGGCGTCTACATCCTCGACGAGCCGACCACCGGACTGCACCTGGCCGATGTCGAGCAGCTGCTCGGCCTGCTCGACCGGCTCGTCGACTCCGGCAAGTCGGTCATCGTCATCGAGCACCACCAGGCGGTCATGGCGCACGCCGACTGGATCATCGACCTCGGTCCCGGCGCCGGCCACGACGGCGGCCAGATCGTCTTCGAGGGCACCCCCGCCGACCTCGTCGCCGCCCGCTCCACCCTCACCGGTGAGCACCTCGCGTCCTACATCGGCACCTGACCAGGCCCCCGCGGACACCGCGCCCCACGTGGACTCTCGATGGCAGCAGCGGAACGGGCCGGGGCGGAGGACTTCCTCCACCCGGCCCGGTCGGTGAAGCCGGAAAGCACCGAAGCCGCAAAGGACCGGAGCCGGAAAGAACCGGAGGCGGAAAGGACCGGAGGCGGAAAGGACCGGAGGCGGACCGGAGAGGAACAGGAGAGGGGTAGGAAAGGGGCAGAAAGCGCGCGTGGCGGTGATCTTGAGAGTCCGGCGCCGCTATGCTTCGACTGACGCGAACCGCCCCGCTCTCCTAGGAACCGCCCTTCATGACGGAGACCCCGCCTTCCGCCGATCTGCGCACCGACGAGCCGCACCCCGCGCGGGTCTACGACTTCTATCTCGGCGGCAAGGACCATTTCAGCGTCGACCGCGAGTTCGGCCGGCGGATTCTGAGTATCTGCCCGCAGTTGCGGCCGCTGGCGCAGGCCAACCGCCGATTTCTGGCCCGTTCCGTCGGTGTGCTTACGCGCGACTACGGAATCCGGCAGTTCCTGGATCTCGGCACCGGGCTGCCGACCTCGCCCAACCTGCATGAGGTCGCCCAGGGCATCGCCCCCGAATCCCGGGTGGTGTACGTCGACAAAGATCCGATCGTGCTCACCCACGCCCGGGCATTGCTGAGCAGCCGTCCCGAGGGCGTCACCGACTACATCGACTCGGATGTCGTCGACATCGACCGGATCATGCGGCAGGCGGCCCGGACGCTGGACTTCAGCCGGCCGGTCGCGGTCAGCGCGCTGGCCCTGTTCCACTTCCTGCCCGACCCCCAGCCGGCCGACCTGCTGGCCCACCTCCGCGACCGGCTCGCCCCCGGCAGTTTCCTGACGATCAGCCATGTGCTCCCGGCGCTGCGGGAGGTCGCCGAGGCGTACCAGGGGACGATGGGCCTGGGCGCACTGCGGGCCCCGGACGAGATCACCGCCCTGTTCGGGGACTTCGAGATGCTCGAACCGGGCCTGGTCGACCCCTTCCGCTGGCTGCCCGAACTGGATCCCGCCGAACGGGAGCCCAGCGACGAGATCGCCGATCTGGGGGCCTGCGCGGTCGCCCGCAAACCGGCGGCGAACTCACCGCTCTGAGCCGGAGATCCGGGCCTGACCTGGGGATCAGGGTCAGGCCCGGGGGCCGGGTCGGTCTTGGGGCTCCGGGTCAGTACCGGTTCGTTTCGGCGTCCTGGGCCAGGCCCTCGTCGATCGCTTCCACGGACACCTCCTTGATGCCGAGGTGGTCCTTGGCGATGCGTCCGAGCGTGGGCAGGCTCTTGCGGTCGGGCCAGGTCGCGGGGTCCCAGAGCGACGAGCGTACGAAGGCCTTCGAGCAGTGCATGTACAGCTCTTCGACCTCGATGAGGGCCGCCAGCCGGGGCCGCTTGCCCTGCACGGTCAGGTCGTCGAAGAACGGGGCGTCCGAGACGAGCGTCGCGCGGCCGTTCACGCGCAGCGTCTCGTTCATGCCCGGCACGAGGAACAGCAGCCCGATCCGGGGGTTGCGCAGCAGGTTGCGGAAGCTGTCGATCCGGTGGTTGCCGGGGCGGTCGGCGATCGCCAGCCGGTGGTCGTCCAGGACCAGGACCGACCCGGCGGGATCGCCTCGGGGCGAGACGTCGCAGGCGCCCTCCGCGTCGGAGGTGGACAGCAGCACGAACGGCGAGTGCGCGATGATCGTTCGCGCGTGCTCGTCGATCCGGGCGATGTCCTTGTCCCACATGGCCTGCGACGGCTCCAGGACGATCTCGCGGAGCTGGGCCTCGGTCGTCACCGTACGGATCTCAGAAGGATGCACTGTCCGAATATAAGGTAGGCCTCACCTGCTTTGAGATCTTCGTGGGACCGGGAGTCCGCCATGACCAGGGACACCCGCACGCTGCCCGCCCTCCCGGCGGGGCCGGTCGAGATGCCGTTCTCGATCCTGAGCTGGAGCGAGGCCTTCGCCCGCGACACCGTCTGGAACGAGCATTCGCACCCGTTCCATGAACTTCTCTGGAACGAGCGGGGCGCGTCCACGGCCGTGGTGGGGCCGCGGGTGTGGACGGTCACGCCCGCCCTGGGCCTGTGGATGCCCGCCGGCACGCTGCATTCCGGTTCGGCGACGGCCGGTACCTGGTGCCGCGCCGACTTCTTCGGCTTCGGCACCATGTCCTCGATCTCGGCCGTCCCCGTCGGGGTCGAGATCACCCCGCTGCTCCGGCTGCTGCTGGAGCGGCTGGCGGACGCGGAGCTGTCGGCGGAGTCGCGGGGGCTGACCGAGGCGATGGTGCTCGACGTACTGCGGCCCTCCTCGCGGGAACTGCTCGTGCAGATGCCCGTCTCGGACCTGCTGCGCCCGATCGCCGAGGTGGTACGGAACGATCCCGGTGATCAGCGGACGCTGGCGGACTGGGCGTCCCGCCTGGGGGTGAGCGCCCGTACGGTCACCCGGGCCTTCAACGCGGAGACGGGCACCAGTTTCGCGCGGTGGGTCGCGGCGGTGCGCGCCCAGCACGCGGTCGAGCTGCTGAGCCTGGGCTGGGAGATCGACGTCGTGGCCGAGGAGGTCGGCTACCGGTCGGCGAGCGCGTTCGGCGTGGCCTTCCGGCGGACGACCGGGCTGACCCCGGGAGCGTTCCGGGCGGCCTGAGTCCGCCGCTCGGTGTCCCGATCTCGATAACGGGTGTCCCAAAGGCTTGATTGCGACAAGTCGGGCATTCCTCTTAAGGTGCAGACCAAGGCAAGCCTTACCTAAGTCTTGGCCCGACCTGAGTGGCCCTGACCTGCGGCTGTTCCTGAAAGTGGAGTACGGATTGAAACGTCCACGTAGCCTTCGCATCCTCGCCGTCCTGGCCGTCCTGGCCGGTAGCATCGCGGCCTGCGGCGACTCGTCGGAGACCAAGCAGGCGAGCACGGGCGGCGCCGCCGACGCCTTCCCCATGACGATCAAGCACGCGCTCGGGACGGCCACCGTTCAGGCGAAGCCGAAGCGGGTGGCCACGGTCAACTGGGCCAACCACGAGGTGCCGCTCGCCCTCGGCGTCGTCCCGGTCGGCATGGCCGCCGCGAACTTCGGCGACGACAACGGCGACGGGGTCCTGCCCTGGGTGGACGAGCGCCTCAAGGAACTCAAGGCCAAGACGCCCGTGCTGTTCGACGAGACCGACGGCATCGACTTCGAGGCCGTCGCCGATACCAAGCCGGACGTGATCCTGGCCGCGTACTCGGGCCTGACCCAGCAGGACTACGACACGCTGAGCAAGATCGCTCCCGTGGTGGCCTTCCCGGACGCCGCGTGGGCCACCCCGTGGCGCGAGATCATCAAGCTGAACAGCAAGGCGATCGGCCTGGCCGCCGAGGGCGACCGGCTCATCGGCGGCATCGAGGGCGACATCAAGCGGGTCGTCGCGAAGTACCCGCAGCTCAAGGGCAAGTCGGCGATGTTCATGACGCACGTCGACCCCAACGACGTGAGCCAGGTCGGCTTCTACACGACGCACGACACCCGCACGCTGTTCTTCGAGGACCTCGGGCTGACGATCCCGGCCAGCATCACCGAGGCGTCCAAGGGCACCGACAAGTTCGCGCTGACCCGGAGCGCCGAGCAGATCGACGTGTTCGACGACGTCGACATCATCACCGGGTACGGCGACGAGAAGGGCACGCTGCTCGGCAAGCTCGGCAAGGACCCGCTGCTGTCGAAGATCCCCGCCGTCGAGCGCGGCTCGATGTACCTGCTGCCCGACAGCAAGCCGCTGGGCACCGCCGCGAACCCGACACCGCTGTCGATCTCGTGGGTGCTGGAGGACTACGTCAAGGCGCTCGCCGAGGCCGCGGACAAGGTCAAGTGACGACGGCCGTCACCGACCGCGCGCCGGACACCGCCCTCGTGCGGCGTCCGGCGCGCATCCGGATTTTCTGGCTGCTGGTCATGGTCCTGGTGCTGGCCGCGTTCATGGTGGTCTCCGTCGCCGTGGGCTCGCGGGACGTCGCCTGGTCCGATGTCTGGGCGGCGCTCGGCGGCGCGGACGACACCCTCGAGCAGGCGGCGGTCACCAAGCGGATGCCGCGGACCCTGCTCGCGGTGCTCATCGGCGCCGCGCTCGGCCTCTCCGGGGCCGTCATGCAGGGCGTGACCCGCAACCCGCTGGCCGACCCGGGGATCCTGGGCGTGAACATGGGCGCGTCGCTCTCCGTCGTGACCGCCGTCGCGTTCTTCGGGCTCGCCTCGCCGATCGGATACATCTGGGTCGCGATGGCGGGAGCCGCCGCCTCGGCCGTGTTCGTGTACACCGTCGGATCCCTCGGGCGCGGCGGAGCCACGCCCCTCAAGGTCGCGCTCGCCGGTGCCGCCACGTCGGCGGCCTGTGCGTCCCTCGTCAGCGCCGTCGTCCTGCCCCGCAACGACATCGCCGGGAGCTTCCGGCTCTGGCAGATCGGCGGGGTCGGCGGCGGGTCGTACGAGCGGATCGGGCAGGTCCTGCCGTTCCTCGCCGTCGGCTTCGCCGTGTGCCTGCTGTCCGGCCGGGCGCTGAACTCGCTGGCCCTGGGCGACGAGCTCGCCGCCGGGCTCGGGGAGCGCGTCGCCGTCATCCGCGCCACGGCCGCCCTCGGCGCCGTCGTACTGTGCGGCGCGTCGACGGCCGTCGCGGGCCCGATCGGCTTCGTCGGACTCGTCGTCCCGCACGCGTGCCGCCTGCTCGCCGGCGTGGACCACCGCTGGCTGCTGCCGTTCTCCACCCTGGCCGGCGCCTCGCTGCTCACCGCCGCCGACGTGGTCGGCCGCGTGGTGGCCCGTCCCTCGGACGTCGAGGTGGGCATCGTGACGGCGCTGATCGGCGCCCCGTTCTTCATCCACATCGTCCGCCGTCAGAAGGTACGAGAGCTGTGACCGCCACCGCCGACGCGCCCCCGGCCAAAGTCACGCCCGCCGGCCCGCGGGCGTCCGTCGTTCAGGCCGTCGCGCGCGGCCGGCGCCGGCGCGCCGTCCGGCGCCGCGCCGTGGTCCTGACGCTGGCGCTGCTCATCGTCGCGGGGTTCGCCGTGACGCTGATGGTGGGGCAGACGTTCTACCCGCCGCTCGACGTGGTCCGCGTCATTCTCGGCGAGCAGGTCCCGGGGGCGTCCTTCACGGTCGGGGAGCTCCGGCTGCCGCGGGCCGTCCTCGCCGTGACCGTCGGATTCGGCTTCGGCCTGGCCGGCGTCACCTTCCAGACGATGCTCCGCAACCCGCTGGCCAGCCCCGACATCATCGGCATCAGCTCGGGCGCCAGCGCCGGGGCGGCCATCGCGATCGTGTCGCTCGGCCTCGGCGGTACGCAGGTGTCGATCTTCGCGATCGTCTCCGCCCTCGCCGTCGCCCTGCTGATGTACACGCTGGCGTTCCGGGACGGCGTCGCCGGTACGCGGCTCATCCTGATCGGCATCGGGACCGCCGCGTTCCTCGACAGCATCACCTCCTACGTCCTGTCGCGGGCCGCCGAGTGGGACCTCCAGGAGGCCCTGCGCTGGCTGACCGGCAGCCTCAACGGCGCGACCTGGCAGCAGGCGATGCCCGCCCTCGTCGCGGTGGCCGTCCTCACCCCCGTCCTGCTGGGCCTGACGCGCGATCTGTCGGCGATGCAGCTCGGCGACGACACCGCCGCCGCCCTCGGGGTACGCGTCGAGCGCACCCGCGTCGCGGTCATCGTCACCGCCACCGCCCTGATCGCCTTCGCCACGGCGGCGGCCGGGCCGGTCGCGTTCGTGGCGTTCCTGTCCGGCCCCATCGCGGCCCGGCTCGTCGGTACGGGCGGCTCCCTGCTGCTGCCCGCCGGGCTCGTCGGCGCCCTGCTGGTCCTCGTCGCCGACTTCACCGGGCAGTTCGCGTTCGATGCCCGCTACCCGGTCGGCGTCGTCACCGGCGTCCTCGGCGCGCCGTACCTCGTCTATCTGATCGTCCGCACCCATCGGGCCGGAGGCTCACTGTGACCACGTCCCACTCCCTGCAGGCCGAGCGCCTCACGCTCGGCTACGGCGACCGCGCCGTCATCGAGTCCCTCGACCTGGCCGTGCCGCCCGGCAAGGTCACGGTCATCGTCGGCGCGAACGCCTGCGGGAAGTCGACACTGCTGCGTTCCCTGTCCCGGCTGCTCTCACCCCGGGAGGGCCGTGTCGTCCTGGACGGCAGGGAGGTGCACCGGATGCCCGCCAAGGAACTGGCCCGTACGCTCGGGCTGCTCCCTCAGTCGCCGGTCGCGCCCGAGGGCATCACCGTCCTGGACCTGGTCTGCCGGGGCCGCCACCCCCACCAGGGGATCTTCTCCCGGTGGAACGCCAAGGACGACGCCGCGGTCGCCGCGGCCCTGGAGGCGACGCGGACCACGGACCTCGCCGACCGGGCCGTCGACGAGCTGTCCGGCGGGCAGCGCCAGCGGGTCTGGATCGCCATGGCGCTGGCCCAGCAGACCGACCTGCTCCTGCTGGACGAGCCCACCACGTTCCTCGACCCCAGCCACCAGATCGACGTCCTGGACCTGCTGACGGACCTGAACCGCACCCGCGACACCACGATCGTGATGGTCCTGCACGACCTCAACCTCGCCGCCCGCTACGCCGACCACCTCATCGCGATCGCCGGCGGACGGCTGCACGCCGCCGGCACCCCGGCCGAGGTCCTCACCGAAGAGAGCGTCCGCACCGTCTTCGACCTCGACAGCCGCATCATCGAAGACCCCGTCTCCGGGCGTCCCCTGATGCTCCCCATCGGCCGCCACCACGTCCGTTCGGAGCCCGCCCCGGCGCCTTCGTGAAACCCGGTGCTTTCGTGAACCTGCCTTCGTGAACCTGCCTTCGTGAAAGCGGTGCGGGCTTGCGGGTGATACCTGTGTGACCGCCACCGGCCCACGGAAAGGCATCACATGACAGGGGAACCTCTCACCGCGGACCCACCCTGGGGCGGGGCCCTGGGGAGGCCGGACCACTCGGCCCAACTGCGGATGTCCCTGGACGAACCCGAGCGGTTCAGCGCCGTCTTCGACACCTACTTCGCCGAGATCCACGGATACGCGGCCAAGAGGCTGGGACCGGACGCCGCGTCCGACGTCGCCGCGCAGACGTTCCTGGAGGCGTTCCGCGGGCGGAGCCGCTACGACGCGTCCCGCGCCGGCGTGCGGACCTGGCTGTACGGCATCGCGACCAACGTCATCGGCAAGCACCGGCGCAGCGAGGTGCGCGGGCTGCGGGCCCGCGCGCGGCTCGGCCCCGTCCAGGACGAGGGCGGGCACGCCGACCGGGTGGACGCCCGGGTCAGCGCGCAGGGACTGCGGGGCCGGCTGGCCGGCGCGATCGCCGGGCTGTCGGACGGCGACCGGGACGTGCTGCTGCTCGTCGCGCTCGCCGACCTGAGCCACGAGGAGGTGGCCGCCGCCCTGGACATCCCGTACGGGACGGTCGGCTCCCGGCTGAACCGGGCGCGCAGGAAGACGCGCGAGGCGCTGGGCGGGACGAACCCGATGCGTGATCTGGAGGATGACCATGGATGAGCCGCGGATGGCCGATGCCCCCCGGATGCCCGATGAGACACGGATGCTCGATGACGCGCGGATGGTCGATGATCTGCGGGTGGTCAGGGAGGCGTACGGGGAGCCCGCGCCGCCGACCCTGCGCGAGATGAGCGAGGCCCGCGCCCGAGCGTTCGGGGAACCGCCCCGCCGCCGCGTCCGGTTCGGGTGGCGGCTCAAGGCCGGGATCGGCGTCGTCGCCGTGGGCGCGGCGGCCGCGATCGCGATCGCGGCCATAGGGTCGGGGTCGCCCGGCTCGCCGTCGTCCCCGGCTCCGGTGGCCCTCGGCAAGCAGGCCGTGCTGGCGGCCGCGGAGAAGGCGGCGGCGCAGCCGCTCGGAAAGTACTGGTTCACCGACCGGATCCAGGGCCAGGCCTACGTCATCCGTGCGAAGACCGGGACCTACGCGATCACTGCCGCGCTCGACGAGTCGTTCAACTGGCACGGCGCGAAGTCCGGAGCAGGGGAGGCGTACTACGGCCGCGACCTCCCGGCCCACCCGCAGACCGAGCGGGACGAGGCGCTCTGGCGCAAGGCCGGGTCGCCGTCGAGCTTCCGCGTCCGGGGCGACGGCCGTGACGTCATCTACACCACCCGGGCGACGGACTGGCGGTCGGACGGCCCGGAGGTCGGCATCGACCCGGGTGGCGGCGGAGCGTTCATGGGCAGGTCGGTCGAGGAACTGCAGAACCTGCCGACCGACCCGGCCGCGCTGACCGAGATGTTCCTGGGCGCGGGCAAGGGCAGCCCCTCAGGCCTTTCGAAGCGGCTGGGATTCAAGCCGGGGGACGCCGGTCCCAAGATCATGCGCGTGTCGTCGCTCCTCGGTGGCGCTCCGGTCCCGCCGAAGGTCCGGGCGGGCCTGATGCGGGCCCTGGCCGCCCAGCAGGGCATCCATGCGATCGGCAAGGTCACCGACCCGCTGGGCCGGGAGGGCGTCGCGCTGGCCGCCGACGACCGTACCGTCACGGTCACCGCCGAGCACGGCGCGCCGAAGGCCGAGCAGGGGACCTACCGCACCCGCGAAGTGATCATCTTCGACGAGCGCACCGGAGCGCTGCTGTCCCGGCAGAACGTGCTCACCGTGCCCGGCGGCCGGTACGCGGAGATGAAGCCGGGCTTCATCATCGAGTACACGGCCGTCCGCTCGGCGCAGTGGACCGACACCAGGCCGAAGCCGCCCGCGAAGCTCCCGTTCTGACCGGGGCTCCCGTCCGGCCGCCCCGCCGCCCACGTTGACTCGTGGCGTGTTCGCCTCGACGGGCGACGCCAAAGGCGAACACGCCACGAGTCAACGGGGAGAGCGCCGCCCGGTGCTGCGATTCAGCGGAGTTCCTGGATGCGGATCAGGTTGCCCGCGGGATCGCGGAAGGCGCAGTCGCGGATGCCGTACGGCTGCTCGGTCGGCTCCTGGACGACCTCCGCGTCACCGGCCTGCACCTTCTCGAAGGTGCCGTCCAGGTCCCGGGTGGCCAGCAGGATCCAGCCGTAGGTGCCCTTGGCCATCATCTCGGCGATCACGCGGCGCTCGTCGTCGGTGACACCGGGGTCGACGGCCGGCGGCGCCAGCAGGATGGACGTGCCGGGCTGGTCGGGCGGCCCGACCGTGATCCAGCGCATCTTGCCGCTTCCGACGTCGCTGCGGACCTCGAAGCCAAGGGTGTCGCGGTAGAAGGCCAGCGAGGCGTCGGGGTCGTCATGGGGAAGGGCGGTGGTGTGAATCGTGATGTCCATACTGGTCACGCTAGCTGCGGCTCGGTATGCCGCGCTTCTCGATTCCTGACCGGTCTGGTCACCTGCTTCGCCACGCACGACGGCATTCCCACCGTGGCGCGCGCGCCCTCGCGCCGGTAGACGCTGGGCGGCACACCGACCAGCTCGGTGAAGCGCGTACTGAACGTGCCCAGCGAGGAGCAGCCGACCTCGAAGCAGACCTCGGTCACGCTCAGATCGCCCCGGCGCAGCAGCGCCATCGCACGCTCGATCCGCCGCGTCATCAGATAGGCGTACGGCGATTCACCGTAGGCGAGGCGGAACTGCCGGCTGAGATGCCCGGCCGACATGTTCACGCCCAGGGCGAGCGCCTCGACGTCCAGCGGCTGCGCGTACTCCCGGTCGATCCGGTCCCGGACACGGCGCAGCCGCGCGAGGTCGCTCAGGCGCTGCGCCGCGGTGAGCGCGCGGCCCCAAGAGGGGTGACACATGAGAGGACTCCTTCTTCCATGAGCGTTCATCCACGAGCGTTCATCCACGAGCGTCTGGGGTCGATGAGCGTCCGGGGCGCCTGCCGCGCCATCCGGTTCAGAGCGCCGCGATCTCCGACGCGGTCTCCCACGCGAACCCGTCCGGGTCGGTGAAGGGCGCGGCGTCGCTGCCGATCACGAGCCGGTGCGATCCGGTGCCGTCGGGGGAGGCGACCCCGGCGTCCTTGGCCAGGGCCTTGCGCCCGTAGAGCGCCAGCTTGACGGGGCTCGACCCGGTGGCGAACTCGACGTACTTGCGGCCGAAGCTCTTGGCCACGGTGAGGCCGTGGTCGACGTAGAACCGCTTGCTCGCGGCCACGTCCGCGACGCCCATCAGGAGCACGATGTCGTCGATCTTCCTGGTGGCCGGGCCGGAGTCCTTCTTCGCCGAGGTCGCGATCTTCCAGATCGCCCCGTCCGGGGCCTGCACGACCCCGCCGTACCCCCAGAACGACTTCGCCACCGGCTTCAGGGACGTGGCGCCGGCCTCGACGGCGGCGTCGACGAGGGCGTTGACGTCGGCGGGCTGGGACACCGTGATCGACATCGTGAACGCGCGGAAGCCGGTCGTCGGTGCCTCCGAGGCCCGCAGCAGCACCCGGTCGCCCAGGCCGAAGGCGGCGGTGTAGAACTGCTCGGCGGCGATGGGGTCGGCGGCCTCGAGGGTGATGTTCTTGATGGAAGTCATGCTGATGACGCTATGCGCGGCCCGGTGGCCGGCGCTTCTCGATTCCTGACCGGTCCGGCCGGCCGTCAGTGTGGTGGTCCGGCCGGCGGTCCGCGGTCAGTGCTTCGCGTACGGGTCGGGCATGCCCGGCACGACCTTGACCACGAGGGTGTGCGCCGCCTTGTCGTGCAGGGTCTGCTTGCGCGGGTCCCAGAGGATCCACAGCGCGTCCAGCACGCTGCCCAGGCCGCAGGGGATGGCCAGCAGGATCTGCACGCCGTACCTCCAGGCGGCGGTCCCCGAGCTGATCGCTCCGCCGTCCTGCTCCCGGATCACCCGGATGCCGGCGGCCTTCTTGCCGAGCGTCTGCCCCGAGCGGGCGTGCATCAGCCAGAAGTAGAAGAAGCCGAGCACGGTGGAGATCGCGCTGGTGGTCAGGTCGGTGGTGAAGTACGACCCGGTGTCGGCGTACGGGTCGATCACGGCGTCCCAGTCGATGAACGGCAGCGACAGCACCAGGCTGACGGTCCCGATCAGGACGCTGTCGAGCAACAGCGCGCCGAGCCGCGCCCAGCGGCTCGCCAGTTCGCCGTAGGGCCCGGCCCCGTAGCCGGGAGTTCCCACATAGGGCCGCCCGTGCTCGTCCGGCGAGTACGGAGACGGGCCCTGCGGTACCTGCCCGGGCTGCTGGCCATGGGGCTGGCCATAGGCGCCGCTGTAAGGGGGCGGCTGCTGCCCCGGCTGCTCGTCAGGACCGGGTTCCGGTTGCGTCATACGATCATGGTAGGGATTCCCCGCCGCGAGAATGTGGCCAGCCTAGGCCGCCGGTGTTTCAGGCCGGCCGGCAAGTACGCTTGGCCGGTGTTCTCGCCTCAAGGTCCAACTCTGCGTGAACTGGCGATCCAGGCGCTGTCGTCGGTCGAGCGCGGCTACGACCTGCTCGCGCCGAAGTTCGACCGCACGCCTTTCCGTACCCCTGACAGCATTCTCGGCGCGACCGCCGACGCGCTGCGCCCGCTCGGCCCGTTCGATCAGGGCCTGGACGTGTGCTGCGGTACCGGCGCGGGCGTGCGGACTCTCGAAACCCTGTGCCGGGGACGGGTCACGGGCGTCGACTTCAGTGCCGGCATGCTCGCGCAGGCGCGCGCCGCGCACCCGGACGCCGATTGGGTACGGGCCGACGTCCGCGCTCTGCCCTTCGCCGAGGGCTTCGACCTGGCGGTCAGCTTCGGAGCGCTCGGACATTTCCTGCCCGCCGAACGGCCCGCGCTGTTCGCCGGGGTGCACCGCGCGCTGCGGCCCGGCGGGCTTTTCGCCTTTCCGATCGGCGCGCCGCCGTCCCTCACGTCGGGCGCGTACTGGGCGCTGCTCGGATTCGACCTGGCCATGCAGGTCCGGAACGCCGTGTGGCGTCCGCCGTTCGTCATGTACTACCGCACCTGCCCGCTGCACGCGGTCCGCGACGACCTGGCAGCGGCCGGATTCACCGTGACGACCGTTCCCATGACGGCCCTGGGCCGGCGTGATGACGGCAGCCCGCGCTACCGGCTCGTTCTGGCACGCAAAGTTTCCGACGGCGGTTAGGACCAGGCGCGGTCCTGCTCTTGCTCTTGCTCGTGTTGTTGGTGAGCAGAGTTTTGGTAGGCAGAGTTTTGGCTAGCAGAGCCTTGGTAACCCGACGCCTGGAGCCGGAAGAGTCGCGCGTACAGCCCGCCCGCGTCCATCAGGGCGTCGTGCGGGCCGCGCTCGACCACCTCGCCGCCGGACAGCACGACGATCGTGTCGGCGTCCCGTACGGTGCTGAGCCGGTGCGAGATGAGCAGGCCCGCCCGCCCGGCGCGGTGCTCGCGCAGGCACTGGTGGATCTCGGCCTCGGCTTCGGCGTCCAGGCCCGCGCTGGGCTCGTCCAGGATGAGCAGGTCGGTACGGTCGCGCAGCAGGGCGCGGGCGAGCGCGACCCGCTGCCACTGGCCGCCGGAGAGCATCACCCCGGTGCCGGGATCGTCGTACGCGGGCGTGTCGAAGGAGCGCGAGAGCATCGTGTCGTAGCCGCGCGGCAGGGCCGCCAGCGTCTCGTGGATCCCGGCCAGGCGCGCGGCGGCCACGATGCGGTCCCGGTCTTCGAGGACGCCGGTGTCGCCCAGGCCGATGTTGTCGGCGGCGGTGAGGTCGTAGCAGACGTAGTCCTGGAAGACCCCGCCGATGCGGCGCCGCAGCTCCTCGACCGGCAGCTCGCGTACGTCGACGCCGTCCCAGAGGACCGCGCCGCGGGTCGGGTCGTAGAACCGGCACAGCAGCTTGACGAGCGTGCTCTTTCCTGCGCCGTTCGGTCCGACCAGCGCGGTCGCCCCCTCCGCCGGGATCGTCATCGAGACGCCGCGCAGCACCCACGGCAGGTCGTCGTCGTAGCGGAACCACACGTCCCGCAGCTCGACGCCCGAGCGGAGCGGGAGGACGGGGCGGAGCCGTTCGCGCGGCTCCGCCAGATCGGGTTCCGTCTCGATCACATGGCGGTAGTGGCCGAACAGCAGCATCGCCTCGTGCGTGCGGCCCGCGCTGCTGATCATGATGGCCAGCCCGTCCTGGACGCCCGCGACGGCCGCGACGAACATCGCCACGTCGCCCACGGTCAGCCGGCCCTGCCGGACGGCGTTCACCGCCCACACCAGCCCGGCTCCGGCGACCACGGCGCTCAGCGCGCCGTGCAGGCCCTGGACGAGCAGTTCCCGGCGATCCATCCGGCTGCGCTGGGCGTTGATCCAGCGCAGCTCGGTGAGCATCCGCGCGCCGAACAGCCCGCCCAGCCCGTACAGCCGGACCTCCTTGGCGGCGGCGGTGCTGTTCAGCAGCTGGGCGTAGAAGAACTCGCGCCGGGTGGCGTGCCCGAGCCGTCCATGGACGCGCGCCCGGTAGCGGCTCAGCCGGAACTGCCCGTTCAGCGCCACCAGCCCCGCGAGCCCGACGGGCAGCAGCATCCACGGGTTCAGTACGGCGAGGGTGCCGAGGAAGCCGCCGAGCATGAGCGTCCCCTGGACGCCCGCGAGCGTGCCGCCGACCACCTCCGCCGGCCCGGACGACCCGGTCTCACCGGCGAGCGCGAGCCGGTCCTGGAATCGCGGGTTCTCCAGATGCCGCAGGCCGGGCAGCCGCGCCACCGCCGCGTACAGCCGCCGCCGGCAGATCAGGTCGATGGCCCGCTGCAGCTCCGCGTCCACGAAGGGGACGGCGTGCGGCAGGACGGCCGCCGCCACACCGGCAAGGGCCAGCATCAGGACGGGGACCAGCAGCGGGCGCCCCGGATCGGCCAGCCCGTCCAGGATCGTCTTGGTCAGCCAGGCCAGCGCCACCGGGACCGCGGCCGCCGCGACGGCCAGGACGACGCGCAGCAGCAGCCGCCCGCGCCCGGACGTCCAGGCCAGCTCCGCCACCGCCCGCAGCGAGCCCGCCGTGTATCGCGGCTCTTCCTCGTTCATACAGGGCTCATAGGGGTCATACAGCGCTCATAGAGGTCAAGCAGAGCTCATAGGGGTCATGCAGGCTCATACGGGCGTGTCGTCGGGGACGGGGATGCGTTCGGGGAGCGCGTAGCTGGCCACCATCACGTCCCCGGCCAGGACGGCGAACGCCGGAAGCGCGCCGATGCCGAACGCCTGGATGACCGGGCCGCCCTCTTCCTCCTCGGTCAGCACCCGTGCCACCGGGGCCAGTTCCGCGCACAACTCGTCCCGTCCCGGGCCCTTGCCCAGTACGACGGCGAGGACATGGTCGCGGCCGCCGGGCGCCGACCCGGCGCGGGCGACGAACTCCGGCAGGCTGTGCTCGCACGACTGGCACCCGGGGGCCATGAACGCCATCAGCGTGGACCCGTGCAGATCGGCTCTGGACACCGGCTCGCCGTCCATGGCGGTCACGGTGAAGTCCCCGACCCGTGCCCCGGGTTCCACCTCCAGCGGCGGGGGATAGCCGGCGGCGGCGGGGGCGCGGCCCCGTTCGGCCAGCAGCCGGCCCTGCTCGTTGAGCCGCCGGATCACCGCGAGCGTCAGCGCGATGTTGGCCAGGCACAGCACGCCGACGACCGTGATCGCGGCCGTGGACACCGTCATGGGGCCTCCTCGCTGGTAACGGCCAAGGGACGGAGGATCTCGATGATCTCCTCCAGGTCGATCAGCAGCAGGGCGGCCGCCGCGCCCGCGAGTACGGCGAGCGCCGCCGCCGCGTCGGCCGGGGGCGGACCGTCCCCGATCAGCGCCGTCACAGCGCCGCCGCCGGCGGCCGGCAGCAGCACCACGTTCCGTACGACATGCGGGACGCCCGGCGGACGGCTGCCCGCGCCGAAACACCGGCACGGCACCCGCACCCGGCGCCTGATCATCGACACGACCGCCACGGTGAAGACGGCCAGCAGCAGCATCGCGACCAGGAACCCGATCGGAACGAGCGACGGGACGAGCATGGCCGCCGCGGTGGCCGCCTCAGCGATGACGGCTCCCGCGGCGGCCGGTCCCGCGAGCGCCGCCGGGACCCGTACGGCGCCGGACAGCCAGCGCCGGAAATCCGCGAAGGCGTCCCGGCCGGCGACCTTGGCGGCGCAGGAGCGGGCGAACGCGACCGCGACGACCGCCTGGCAGCCGATCGTCAGGTACGGCATCACGTCGGTCACGCCGCCCGCTCCTTTCTCCAGATCCGACGGAGTCGGCCGGGGGGTGTAGGGGGTCGCCCCCCGGGAGGTACAGCACTAGTACCCGATCTGCACCACGTCGCCGCGCTGGAACGGACCGCCCTTCATGAGCAGGTCCGCCATGCACGAGCCGAGCTGCAGGTCCAGGTCATGCTCCATCCACATGAACTGGCCGGCCGGGTTGACCTCCAGGAACACGTGCTCGCCCTCCGGCGTGACGATGAAGTCGACCGCGGCGTACACCGCGTTCAGCTCCGCCAGCAGCGCCTGGGTCCGCTTGACGACCTCCTCCGGCAGCGGGTGGTACTCGCCGTAGGGCAGCACGGCGACCTCGCCCGCCTCGCCCCGCCAGTCCACCCGGGTGGAATCCATCTCCTGCGAATTGATCGTCACCGGGAAGTAGGTGTTCCCGATCACGGTGAGCCGGACCTCGTAGGCCTTCTCGACGTACTCCTGGAACATGCACATCGTGTGGCCGACCCGGTCCAGGTTCTCCTTGATCTCGTCACCGACGACGGCGGTGAGCAGCCCGCCCGGGAACGCGCCCGGGTAGTGGATCACACCGCCGATCTGCGACTTGTAGACGATCTGGGCGTCGGCCCGCTCCAGCAGGCCGGCCACCTCCTGCGGATCGTTGGTGAGCAGCGTCCGCGGTACGCGGAACCCGAGCCGCTTGGCCAGCTCCAGCTGGTACGGCTTGAGCTCCCCGATCGCGTCGATGTCCGGCCGGTTGACCCAGAGGCAGTCGGTCGCGCGCAGGATGCCGCCGATGGCCTGCATGGCCTCCTTGCGCGCGAACAGCTTCTCCGGCTCGGGCATGTCCGGCCCGAAGTCGAAGCCGGTGGGCCGGCGGTACCACACCGCCGAGAGCCGGTCGAGGTCCAGCTCCCGGTCCTGGTGGCGCAGTATCCGCCGGCCGCCGTCGCCGAAGTCCGAGGTGGTGAACGTCAGCCGGCGCGGGAAGTAGCTCAGGTCCACGCGCACGACCTCGGTGCCCCGTTCGGACAGGGCCGTGATGACCGGATCGACCGTGGGGTCGAACTCCTGGGTCAGGATGAGGACCCGGGGATCGGATGCGGTCATCGGGTCAGGCGCAAGTGTCGTCCCGGCAGCGGTCCGAACCCTGATAGCAGCTGGTGTTGGTGTAGGTGGCGATACCGGCCGTGGGCATCCCGGGCGGCGCGACCCAGGTCTGGGTGTTCTCGTCGTAGTGGCCGGGCATCCGGTCCGCGACCTGGCCCTCCCAGTCGGCGGAGTACAGGTAGGCGAGGGGCTGCAGGCGCGGGTCGGCCGGCCGCTGCGGCTCGACCTGGACGCCTTCGAGGAAGGAGAGCGCCGTGTGCAGCGGCTCTCGGGTCAAGGTGTCGGACATGCTGTCGACCTCCTTCGTCACCGCGTGCGCGGCGACCTTCGGACCGACCGCCATGGCGTGGCTGCCATGGCGGAACTCAAGGGGCGGGGCGGGTCGTCGGCCCCGGGACGGGACGGGCCGTCCGGACGGGATGCTCAGGGCGGGGGCGAATCCGACGGCTCGGTGATGCCGATGATCCCGGTCACCTCGCCGGAGAACCGCCACACCAGCCGGGTCTCGTCGAAATGCCCGGCGGTGAAGACGAGGTCGTGCTCGGGCTCTCCCTCGGAGACGACCTCGTAGAGATAGGCGAGCGGTGTGCCGTGGGCGTGCCTGCGATGCGCGCGGACGTCCGCCGGGATCGCCCGTACCACCATCGAGCCCTCCTGGAGTTCCGGGCGGTCGAAGCGGAGGAACGCCAGGCCGCCCGGCAGCGGATGCTCGTCCTGGGCGCCCGCGAGGGGCACTCCGGTACGGGGTTCTTCGATCACGGACGCATCGTGACCGATGACCGCTCTCATTCCGCTCTCAGTTCGCTCTCGACCGGTCGTGGGCTCTGCCGGTACGGCGCTGGGCGCGGTGGCCGAGCGTGGCCCGGACCAGCCGCACGCTGAGATCGTTCCATTCGTGCGCCGTGGCCTGCTCGATGGCCGTCGCCAGAGCCTCGTCCTCCGCCTCGAACCAGGCCGCCGACCCGAGCCCAGTGGTGGCGGGCCCTGTGGTGGCGAGCCCAGTGGTGGCGGGCGCAGTCGTGGCGAACCCTGTGGCGGCGAGATCGTGTGCGGCCCGCTCCGCGCGCCAGAGCCAGCCGCCGAGCGCGCGGCGCAGCGCCGCCTCCCGGATCCGGGGCCGTTCCATGGCCAGCGCCAGCTCTCGCGCGTACAGCCGGAGCAGGTCGGGCATGCCGTACCGGACCTGGCCCGCAGCGTCCTCTCCCAGGGGATCCAGCAGCGCGGCGTCCGCCAACGCCTCCAGATGGACGCGCGTCACATCGGCGGTGGTGCCGAGGACGGCGGTGGCCGCCCACTCCGGGAAGCTCGGCGTGCGCAGCAGCCCGAGCAGCCGGAACGCGCGCCGGTGGGCCAGGTCGAGATCCTGGTAGTTCTCGTGCAGCCGGGTCCGTACCGCCATGCCCCGGACGGACAGCTCGTCCATCCTGCGGTCCTCGGGACGCAGGTGCTCGGCGAGCCGGCCCAGACTCGACCCGGGGCGGCGGGCGAGCCGTACCCCGGCGATGCGCACCGCCAGCGGCAGCCGGCCGCACATCCGGACGATGTCGGCCGCCGACGGATCGGCGCTCACCCCGTCCCGTCCCGCTGCGCGGCCGAGCAGGGCGACGGCGTCCTCGCACGGCGGCACGTCCAGCTTGAGCGTGCGGGCGCCGGTCAGCCCGGCGAGCGGGACCCGTCCCGTGATCAGGACGGCGCAGCCGGACGTTCCCGGGATCAGCGGGCGCAGCTGCGCGTCGTCCATGGCGTCGTCCAGCAGCATCAGGATGCGGCGCCCGGCGGTACGCGAGCGGAACAGCGACGACCGCTCGTCCAGGGATCGCGGAACGTGTTCGTCCTCCACACCCAGGGTCCGCAGGAACCCCGCCAGCACCTCGGCCGGATCGACGGCTCGGGAGCCGGGGCCGCGCAGCACCGCGTACAGCTGCCCGTGAGCGAACAGCGCGGCGGCGCGATGGGCCACGTGGGTGGCCAGGGTGGTCTTGCCGACACCGGCCGTCCCGTTGATCACCAGCAGCAGCGGCCCGCCCCGGCCGTGGCCCGACAGCAGCGGGCCGCTGAGCGCCGCGACCTCGTCCCGGCGTCCGGTGAAGTCGCAGATCGCCGCCGGCAGTTGCCGCGGTACCGGGACGCGACCGTCATGGCCGCGCAGCGCCGCCGCGTGCGCGTCCAGCACCTCGCGGGACGGGGCGACGCCCAGCTCGTCGTCCAGCCGCCGCCGGATCCGCTCGACCTGGCGGAGCGCCGCCGCGTTCCGGCCGCAGGCCGCCATCAGCCGGATGAGCCGCGCCTGCAGGGGCTCGTCGTACGGTGCCCCGGCCGCGACGTCCTCCACGAGGGCGATGGCGGCGCCGGGCCGTTCCAGCCGAAGCGCCAGGTCGGCCAGTGCACCCGCGCAGTCGATCCGCGCGTGCTCCACCTCGCGCACGGCCGGATCGTCGGCGACCGGCTCGGGGCGCCCGCCCAGCACCGGCCCGCGCCATTCCCGGAGCGCGCCCGCCAGCAGGACGAGCCGCCGCTCCGGATCGTCGGCGCATCTGTACGCGGCGACCCGGAGGCGGAACCGGCCGATGTCGACGGCCTCGGCCGGCACCGCGAGCCGGTACCCCGATCCCGCGTGCTCCAGCTCGACGCCCGGCCCCACAGCGGTGCGCAACCACGTCCGGAGCCGCGTCGCGGCGCATTGGAGGGCGCGGCGGCTGCCCTTGTCCGCGCCCCAGGCCAGGGTGAGCAGCCGGTCCTCGCCCACGATGTCGCCCGGGGTGAGGAGCAGCGCGCTCAGCAGCGCTCGCACGCTCGGTCCGGGCAGCGGAACGAGACGTCCGCCGGCGCGTACGGCCAGCTCGCCCAGAACGAGGAACTCCACGCCGTCCGGATCGCGGTGGCTCGGGTTCCCGTCGAGCGGGTCGTCGGCAGGGTCGGCCATCGACAGCGCCCTTCGTCATCTCAATCAAGATCGACGTTAGAACGGTTCCGATTACCGATCAAGGATTTCCCGAGGCTTTTTCCGTCCCTATCCCGGCGTGGTAAGCGGTGACTTTCCATGTGCGAAGAGTGGCCACTGAAACGCCCGGCGGCGCCACCCATCATGGCCATTTGCGTGATCATTCCGCCGGCCGGAAAGACGAAATGCCGGTGCCGTCCCCTCGACCGAGGGGACGGCACCGGCGCGGCAGTCTCCGGTTACTTGCAGATTGCCGTGTCGACCACGTCCATGACCTGCTGGTGCTTCTGCATGGCCTCCTTCTCCATGGCCTCCATCGAGGGCCGCTTCTTGATGAGCGCGGACGGCAGGGCGTTGACGACCAGCGTGACCTCGCGGCCGTCGGGGGTCACGCCACCGCGGGACTCGTAGCCGTGGATGTCGCCGCCGTGGCCCCACAGCGGGCCGCAGGACAGGGTGATCTTGTCGAGGCCGAGCCCGAACACGGTGTCGGGCTGGCTGCCCGGCGCTTCGACGGTCCTGCGCATCTCCGCCAGCTGCGCGGCGGGCATCAGCTTGCCGCCGACCAGGCCGGCGAAGAAGCGGTTGAGGTCGCGCGGGGTGGAGATCACCATGCCGGCGGCCCCGGAGATGGAGGGATCGATCTCGGTGACGTTCTCGAGCTCCTCGCCGATCTGCGCCGTGTACCCCTCCATCCGCGGCCTGGGGACGTTCCTGTCCCCGGGCTCGGGCCAGGAGGTCTGCTTCAGGCCGAGCCGGTCGATGACCCGCTCGGTGACCGCCTCGCCCACCGGCTTACCGGTGATCTTCTCGATGAGCATCCCGGCGATGACGTAGTTGGTGTTGCTGTACTCGCGCTTCTTCCCGACGGGGAACGCGGCCTTGGCCTTGAGCGCGGGCTTGAGCAGCTGCTCCGCCGTGTAGGTGGTGAGCGGGATGTCGCCGGTGCCCGCGTCCATGAATCCGGTGTAGTCGGGAATGCCGCTGGCATGCCCGAGCAGGTGACGGACGGTGATGTTCTCGCCGTCCCAGTCCGGTCCCTTGACGACGCCCGGCAGGTACGTGTCGATCGGCTCGTCCAGCTTCACCTTGCCCTCGCCGACCAGCTGGAGGACGGTCGCGGCGACGAACGTCTTGGTGTTGCTGGCGATGCGCATGTACCCGTTCTTCGGGGGCGCCTCGCCCGTCTCGCGGTCGCCGACCCCGGCCGCGTAGTCGCGGGTCTTGCCGTCCTTGCCCTTGACGGAGACCATCACGCCGGGGAATCCGGACTTCACCAACGTCCGCATCGCCTGCTGCAGGGCGATCTCGTTCCTGGCGGCGCCGATCTCCGCCTTGGCGTCGGACGCGTCACCGGTGGCGCAGCCCGTCAGGCCGCCCACGGTGAGGACGCCGGCCGCCGTCACCCCGGCGATCTGCGACAGCCTCCGGCGGCGCTTGGACGGGACGTTCGGGCGAGCGGCGGGCTGGAAGTGCGCGGACACGGGTACTCCTCAAAAACCACCTGGTCGGTGGAGCGGGGGGCGTTTCTCGGGAACCCCCCAAGGATCTCGGCCAGGGTCGTCCGGCTCCATAACGTACGCAGGAAGAAACGTGGTGTAGCCAGCGCTACCGTCCCGGTACAGCGGACACGACGACTCGCCGTTGCAGGCGGCGGCGCCGTCAGCGGCGCGGTTCCCAGCGGAAGAGCCGGGACGCGAGCGCGACGGCGACGACGACCCAGGCCAGCGTGGGCGCCAGCAGGATGAGGGAATCGGCGACGGGAACGCCGCCGTTCCAGGCGTTGACGGCCAGCTCGGTGGCCGAGCCGCCGGGAAGCAGCCGCTTGAGCGCGGCGAGTTCCTCGGTACCGGTGACCCCCACCCAGCTGGCCACGGCGATGGTGCCGATGCTGACGGGCAGCGTGGTCACCTGGGCGTGCTCGGGGGAGTTGGTCAGTCCCGCCGTGGCCAGTCCCAGGCCGAGCATCATGATCACCGCCGAGAGCACCGCCGCCACCAGGAGCGGAACATCGGCCGGCTCGCCGGTGACCGCGGCGAACACGGTGAGGAGTACGGCCACCTGGACCAGCGTGATGACGGTGATCGGGAGCAGCAGCCCGGTCAGGATGCCGGCGTCGCCCGCCGCGGTGGAGCGCAGCCGCTTGAGGAAGAGGTTCTGCCGGCGTGCCGCCAGCGTGGTCACCGTGGTGGTGTAGAGCCCGAACGCCGCCACGGTGAACACCAGGATCGCCGCGATGTATCCGAGGCTGCCCAGGGTCGCGAAGGCTTCGTGCTGGTAGATGAAGAACGCGCTGACCACTACGGGGATGATGAGACTGGTGACCAGGACCAGTCGGTTCCGGAAGATCTGGATCAGCTCGCTGAGCGCGATGGAAAGCATGGATACGGTCCTCTACTCGCTGCCGATGGCACGGAAGACGTCGTCGAGGCGGGTCGGTCCGGCCTCGAGTTCCAGCGGCTCCACCCCGTGGTGCCGGGCCCAATGGAGCAAGGCGTACAGGTCCTTGGGCAGGTCGAAGGTCTCGATGAGGAACCTCCCGTCACTTTCGCGCGTGGCCTGCGGCGGTAGCGCCGGCGCGGGGGCCGAAAGGGTGAAGCGAATGGTGGAAGGAAGGGTCCGCGTCAGTTCGGCGACCGTCCCTTCCCTGTGGAACGTGCCGTTGTGCATGAGCCCGATGCGGTCGGCGCGCTGCTGCGCCTCCTCCAGGTAATGCGTGGTGAGAACGATGGTGGATCCGTCCTCGCGCAGCCTGTCCACGGCGTCCCAGAGACCGTCCCGGGACTGGATGTCCAGGCCGGTGGTCGGCTCGTCCAGGAAGACCAGTTCGGGTGCTCCGTACACGGCGGTGGCGAAGTCCAGGCGCCGCTTCTCGCCGCCGGACAGCTGGGACACCTTGGTGCGGGCCTTGCGGGTGAGATCGACGATGCCGAGCACGCGTTCGACCGTGTCCACACGGCGGGTGAGCTTCCCGATCAGCCGCACGGATTCCCGTACCGTCAGATCGGGGGAGAATCCGCTCTCCTGCAGCATCACGCCCATTCTGGGCCGGACGTCGCGACGGTCACGCGGGCTCTGCCCGAAGACCCGGACGGTGCCCGAACTGGCCGTACGGTGGCCCTCGATGGTCTCCAGGGTCGAGGTCTTCCCGGCCCCGTTCGTGCCGAGCAGCGCGTAGAGTTCTCCGCGCCGTACCTGGAACGACAGGTCTTTCACGGCGTGGAAATCGCCGTACGTGACGTTCAGATGTTCAACGTCGATGACTGGTGTGGAGGACATACCGTCGATTCCAGCCGCCGCCGCGCTCGGCGGCCAGTGCGGCCACGTCATCACCTCGCCATGACGTTCTTCGGGTAAAGCGATGACGCAGTGTCACTGGTGACCCCGCAGGATCGATCGAATACTGGAGAGGCGAACCCTGCTGTTCGATCCCGGAGAGCCACTTGGACACCAAACCGCCGCGCCTGCTGCTGATGGCCAACTCGGCGGCGAGGCCGGAACGGGGGGCTCGCACCATGTCCGGGGAGTCTGACCTGACGCGGGGGCGGCTTCGCCGGCTGAACACCATCTCGCAGTTCGCGGTTCTCGCCCCGGTGGGGGCACTGCTGGTGGTGTTCGACGCCCGCTCCTGGTGGGAGGCCGCCGTCCTGATTCTGGGTGTGGTGGCGGGGCTGGTGGCCGCCGAGCGGTGGGCGGCGGGCGACATCGCCCGAGTCGCGCTCCCTTGCCTGATCGTCACCGGGGCGGTGTGGCTCTTCGGGGTGCTGGTGTCGGGCAGCCCGACGGCCTTCTACGGCTTCACCATCGTGGGCCCGCTCGTTGTTCCGCAGCTACCGCGCGGGCGAGCCGTGGCCGCCTTGGGGGCGACCGCCTTCGTCGCCGCGGCGGGCCTGGCGAGACTGGTGGTGTCCCAGGACGACGTCTCCGGCGTCCTGCTCCAGTACGTCCTCGTTCCCACGGGCCTCATCGTGGTCTCGACCGGCCTCATGTTCGTCAACCAGGTGTTCTACGACCTCGTCACGGAACTGGAGGAGTCACGAGAACGCGAAGCGGAACTCGCCGTCATCCGCGAGCGCGTGCGCTTCGCCAGTGAACTGCACGACATCCAGGGCCACACACTGCACGTGGTGAAGCTGAAGGCCGCCCTGGCCCAGAAACTGGTGCGCACCGACGCCGAACGTGCGGCGGAGGAACTCCAGGACATTCGCGCCCTGGTCGGCGACACCATCACCCAGACCAAGGAACTCGCCTACGCACAGCGGCGGCTCAACCTCTCGGCGGAGCTGGAGAACGCCAAGAACCTCTTCGAGGCCGCGGGAATCCGCGTCCGCATCGACCGCGAGGCCGACGTCGACACCCGGGTGGGAGAACTGCTCGGCCAGGTCCTCCGGGAGACGACGACCAACATCCTGCGGCACGCGCAGGCCGAGCAGGTACGGATCACTCTCTCCAGATCGGGCATCGCCATCGTCAACGACGGCGTACAGGAGGCTCCGCTTCCCGAACTACGCGGGCTGGCCACCCTCAAGGAACGGGTGGCGGGCAACGGAGGCGAGCTCACGGTGAAACAGAAGCACGGGCATTTCGTGACGGCCGCGGCGTTCCCGTACCTCCGTTCCGAAACAGGGCAGCGTTCCGAAGCAGGGCGTTCCGAAACAGGAGAGCGTTCCGAAACAGGGGAGGACCGATGATCACCGTGGTGCTCGCCGACGACGAGGCCCTCCTCCGCAAGGCGATGGCCGCGCTGCTTCCGCTCGAGGGCGAGATCGCCGTGCTCGCCGAAGCGGAGGACGGCGAAGCCGCCGTACAGGCCACCCTGCTCCACCACCCCGACGTGCTCGTCATCGACCTGGAGATGCCCGGCGTGGACGGACTCGGCGCCGTAGCGGCGATCCGCCGGACGCGGCCGGACCAGGTGATCCTCATGCTGACCCGCCACGCCAGGCCGGGCGTGCTCCGCAAAGCCCTGAAACTCGGCGTCCAGGGCTTCGTCAGCAAGTCCGCCGAACCGGCGCACATCACGTCGGTCATCCAGATGCTGCACGCGGGCAGGCGATGGATCGACCCGGACGTCTCCGCGCTCGCCCTGGCCGACGACTGCCCGCTCACCGACCGCGAGATCGACGTGCTGCGCGCGACCGGCGACGGCTACTCGGCCGCCGACATCGCCGTCCGGCTCCACCTGGCGGAGGGCACGGTACGCAACTACCTCTCGAACGCGATGCAGAAGACGCAGACCCGTACCCGCCACGAAGCGGCACGGTACGCGCGCGAGCACGATTGGCTGTAGGGCGCTCAGCCCTTGGGGGCGTCCGCGTTGGCGTAGACGAGGTGGACCACGCCGGTGGCCTCGAAGGTCGTCGAGGACACCAGCTTCAGCGGCACGGTGCCGCCGTCGGCGAACAGCTTCGCGCCATGCCCGACGACGATCGGGTGCAGGAGCAGGTGCAGCTCATCGATCAGGCCCTGCCCGAGCATCCAGCGCACCAGAGCGGCGCTGCCCGTCGTACCGAGCCGCGTGTCGGCCTTCAGCCTGGTCAGCTCCGCCACGACATCGCCGGTGACCAGCGTGGAGTTCTCCCAGGTCGCTTCGGTCAGCGTGTTCGACACGACGTACTTGCGGGCGCTGTTCATGACCTTGGTCATCGGCTCCTCGGGGTCGGCGTTCGGCCAGTAGGAGGCGAACCCGTCGTAGGTGTGCCGGCCGAGCAGGGTCGCCTCGGCCTCGTTCATCAGCTCGCCGACGACGGCGCCCATCTGGTCGTCGAAGTAGGGGAAGTGCCAGGTCTCCGGCGCTTCGATCACGCCGTCGAGAGAGATGAAGAGGCTGGACTTGATGAATCCCATCGGGATGCTCCTTGGATCGGGTGGAAGGTTCGGATCGGGTGGAAGATCGCGTCGGGGCGGGTGGCCCTGGACGGGGACCGTCACTCATAGGTCGAACGACGTCCCGACGGATCGACATGCCGCCGAAGAATTATTTTGATCGCTCCCCGTACCTCCGCGTCCAGGCCGCCGTCGCCGCCGGACATCGATCAGGGCCGAGGAGTGCCTACGTCCGCAGCGGGGCCTTCTTCATCTTCTTGATGAAGGCACTCGGAGCCATCTCCCCCTGGTCCGTGTACTCCACCCGCAGTTCACCGTCCTTATGGGTGATATGGAGGTCGGAGTCCTGGCACCGGTCGTCGCCGGTGTACTCGCGGACGACGAACGCTCCTTCTGGATCGACGCCGAGCGGTGTGAGAGAGCCGTTGCACTCGCCGTGCGGGTAGGAGATCTCCCCCCGGACCCGGCCTTGGTGCAGGATGAGGCTGACCTTCATCTTCGAACCGCCGTCGGCGCGCTGGTAGGTACCGGACCAGTGTCCGGTGAGCTTCTCCGGAACGGCCGCCTTGGGCTCCGGTTCGCCCTCAGCCACGATGCTGGCCACGGCGAACACCAGAACGAAACCGATGAACAGCGTCCATATGCCTGCCAGCACGAATCCGATCATGCTCGCCACTCGACGGCCCCCGCCTCGCCCGGCACGCGGATGAGAGGGGGGAGGGGGGAACGGCGGACGCTGGCGGGGTGGTGGATTGCGATGGCCGTTCGGGGGCCAGGAGGACCGTGGGGGAGTGGGAGTGGGAGTGGGAATGGGAGGGCGCGGCGGAGGCGGAGGCGCGGTGCCATGGCCGGCCGCTCCCCAGGGGTCGTCCTGTACGGTCTCGGGCTCCTCCCACGGATCGGAGTCGCTCCCGTCCACCTCTTCTTCTTCCGCGGCCGCTGGACGGGCACGGAACGCGTCATATTCCGCGCGCCGATCCGTCAACGCCCTGTATGCGGAGGTGACGAGATGGAACCGTTCTTCCGCCTCCCCGTCCCGGCGTCCGTTCAGGTCGGGATGGGTGGCGCGAGCGGCTCTCCGGTAGGCCTTCCTGATCTCGGCGGGCGAGGCGTCGTCCGCCGCTCCCAGCACCTCGTAGGCGTCCCTGCCGCCCAGCCCCCAGTCGTCGCCCTTGACACGGCTCATTGACCGGCCCTGCGCCGTACCGACGCACGACGGCACAGCAGACTCCAATGCGCCGTGGCCTCGGTGTGGCCGGCGGGAACGACCTTGGTTCCGCTCACGGCGGTGACGTCGTTCGGGCCCGCGAGATATGCCATGAACATATCCAGGCGGTGCTCGGATCCTTCGTAATGCCAATCGCAACGCAGAACTTTCTGTCCCCGCAGGAACGGGGCCTGCAACAACTCCTGTGCCTTCCCCGGCAAGTTCCCCAGCAGCTCACGTGCCGAGCGGGACAGCCCGATATCGGGCGCCGCGCCACCCGGCGCCGCGGGTGTGGTCGCGGCCGGAGCGCCCGGAGCGCCCGGAAGAGGGCGATACTCGATCGCCATGGTGCGAAAGGTCGCCGGGTCAAATTCGTAGGCTGACAGGGAGTAGACCGCCCGATGCCCGGTGTCGATGCGTGGCTCGGCGACGCACAGCGCCCGGTCGCCGAGCACCGCGGCGTGGGGCCTGCGATCAGGGTCGGAGGGATCCTGCCGCGCCCACCAGTCCAGTACGGTCCCGGCGCGTTCCACCAGCCGGTTCCGGATGGCCTGTCCCATCGAGGCCCAGCATTCCTCGCGCAGAGGCGCGTCCGTGTCCAGTTCCATTTCCCCGCGCTCGTGCAGCGGAGCGGTGTACGGAGCGATCGGTCCACCACCACTGGGTACCGGCTTTCGGGGGCCCGGCTGAGAGGGAACGAGGGGGGAGGAGGACATCCGGGACCGCCTTCGGGAATCGGTTGACCATCTCCGTCAAATCATAGGGAGATCGAGGTACGCCCGACATCCGTTTCGATGCCCGCGTGATCATGAGGGCCGTGCGCGTGCAGGGTGTGCTGAGCAGAGTGTGTTGAGCAGAGGGTGTTGAGCAGGGTGCGCCGGGCGGGTGTGCTGGTCGGCGTGTTCGAGTGGCCCGGCCCTTCTCAGGAGGGACTGACGACTGTGCGGTCTCCATCCGTCTCGTAGGCCACGACCTGGACGACGGGGAGGCGGGCCGATTCCGGGGGCGTGCCGCCGGTGCGCGGGCCCGGTACCACCAGCAGGGGCGTCCCGCCTGGCCGGTCCGTGCCCTTCTCGTGGGCGCCCAGCTCGCCGACGATCTTCAGCCGCGCGATGCCGGGGCCCGCTGCGGCTATCAGGTGCCAGCGTTGGGATGAGCGCCACCACAGGGCGGCGGTCATCGTTCCGGTGGTGGAGGTGGTGGCGCTGTTCGTCCCGCCCCGTTCGGACAGGGCCCGGCCGGCATCGGAGATCAGGATGGAGTTGCCCGGGGCGGCCCAGGGCGCGGCCGCGTCGACCGTCAGGAGCGTCGCCCGGCCGCCGTCGTCGGGCAGTTCGCCGCTCCACAGATGGCCCAGCCGCAGGTCGCCCGACTCGCTCAGCGTCGTCGCCGCTTCGCAGGCGACGGCTTGCAGCGCCGCCCAGCGGAACCGTTCCTGCTGCTCGGGCGGGTCGTGGAACGTCACGTGCGGTGCCGCGGACTGCGGGTTGTGCGAGGCGAGCTGCGTGACCGTACGCGGCTCGCCGGTGGTCGGCCGGAACGTCATCTGGAACACCACGTAGTTCTGGCAGCGGGGCGTGAACCAGCTCCACGGCAGCGGATCGCTCACCCCGTCCCGTACCGACACCGGCACCCAGTCCGGAGAGCGCCCGGACGGGACCGCCGCCCGCAGATCCCGCAGCCATGGCGGGACGAGGTAACGCCACGTCATGCCCAGCATGATGAGCTGTCCCGCGCCCGTTCCGAGTTTGCGGATCGACTCCACGCCGCGTGACAGGCGCCGCTCGAAGTACTGCGCCACGCTTGGCGCGTTCCGGTGGCCGGGGGAGTCGCGCAGTACGACGAGGGACGCGCCGTCGACCGTCCCGGCGTACAGGACGAGGACGCGGCCGATCGGTGGGTCTTGGCGGTCGGCCCGCCAGGCGCCGGTGGCTCGGCGCAGCAGCCCGGCGTTGTCACGTAGTTCGCCCTGGGCGGGCCACTCGTCGATGGTCGGCGTGCCGGTCCGCTGCCACGCGCGCGGGTCGATCGCGGTGGTCTCGCCGGGTCGCTCCTCCGGCCGGGTGAGCACGAATCCGGCGACCGCCAGCAGCGCCACTGCGAGCACGGCCGCGACGGCGGCGCGCCAGGCGGGCGGCGGGCGGAGCCGGACGAGGTCGGGCTGGAACGCCTCGATCTCGGCCCGTTGTGCGGCCTCGTCCAGCCCCGTCCGGCCGTCCACGGCGGTGGTGGCCTGGTCCACGTCCCGGAAGCCGCCCTGGAAGCCGCCCTGAAAGTCGGCCTGGAAATCGCCCTGGAAGTCGGCTCGCAGGTGGACGCTCAGCTCGGCGGCGACCTCGGGTGCGGTCAGGCCGTCGCGGCGCAGCAGGTAGGCCAGCCGCTCCTGCGGCGACAGCTCCAGCAGCGCCGCCCGTACGGGCCCCGGCGGGGTCCGTACGGGTTCGAAGACAAGGCGATGCAGCCGGTGCCGCCCGGTGGGAGGGGCGGTGAGCAGGCTCGCGACGAGCCGTGCCCGCATGGCCGGGTAACCGCCGCGCCGGACCCGGGTCGCGCCGGCGGCGAGGCGGCGGGCGCGCATGAACGGGCCGTCGCCGTCGTCCAGCACCAGGTACGCGAGCCGCAGAAGGCGCGCGTAGTGCTCGCGGTCCACCCTTCGCACCCGGGGCACCTCCCGCACGCATTATGCGCACCGGTCGGTAACGGCCGGGTTGAGGCCGTGGTGTCAGGTCGTACGGCCGTCAGGGGGGTTGGATCGTACGGCCGTCAGGGGGCCTTGAGGGGAACGGGCAGCCGGTCGCGGAGCTCGTCGATCGTGATGCCGAAGGTCTCCCGGACCGCCGCTCCGTCCGGGCCGACGTCGATGACGGCGACGTCGGTGTAGATCCGGCTGACACAGCCGACGCCGGTCAGCGGGTAGGTACAGGCGGGCACCAGCTTGGAGCGGCCCTTCTTGTCGAAGAGCGTCATCATCACGAAGACCTGCTTGGCGCCGATGGCCAGATCCATCGCGCCGCCGACGGCCGGGATGGCGTCGGGGGCACCGGTGCTCCAGTTGGCGAGGTCCCCGGTGGCCGAGACCTGGAACGCGCCCAGCACGCACACGTCGAGATGGCCGCCGCGCATCATGGCGAAGGAGTCCGCGTGGTGGAAGTACGACGCTCCGGGCAGCTCGGTCACCGGGACCTTGCCGGCGTTGGTGAGGTCAGGGTCGATCTGCTCGCCGGTCGCGGCGGGGCCCATGTTGAGCATGCCGTTCTCGGTGTGCAGCACGATGCCCGAGCCGTCGGGGAGATGGTCGGCGACCTTGGTGGGACGGCCGATGCCGAGGTTGACGTAGGAGCCGGCCGGGATGTCGTTGGCGACGACGGCGGCGAGCTCGTCGGGGGTGAGGGGTCCCGTGGTGAGACGGCCCGTAGCGGGAGGTCCTGCGGTGGGAGGTCCTGTGGGGAGGGACATGTCAGCGGGCTCCTTGGACGGTGTAGTGCCGTTCCTCGACCTGCACCACGCGGTCGACGTAGATGGCGGGCGTGACGACCGTCTCCGGGTCGAGGCCGCCGGCGGGGACGATCCCGTCCACCTGCACGATCGTGGTGGTCGCGGCGGTGGCCATGACGGGGCCGAAGTTGCGGGCGGTCTTGCGGTAGACGAGATTGCCCATCGTGTCGGCGCGATGGGCGCTGATCAGCGCCACGTCGCCCTTGATGGGGTGCTCCAGGATGTGGACGCGCCCGTCGAAGGTCCGCGTCTCCTTGCCCTCGGCCAGGGGAGTGCCCACGGCGGTCGGGCAGTAGAAGGCGCCGATGCCCGCGCCGGCCGCGCGCATCCGCTCGGCGAGATTGCCCTGCGGGACGATCTCCAGCTCGATCTCGCCGGCCCGGTAGAGCCCGTCGAAGACATGGGAGTCGCTCTGCCGGGGGAAGGAGCAGATCACCTTCCGTACGCGCCCGGTCTTGAGCAGCGCGGCCAGCCCGACGTCTCCGTTGCCGGCGTTGTTGGACACGATGGTGAGGTCCTTCGCGCCCTGCCGGATCAGCCCGTCGATGAGGTCGAACGGCATTCCGGCCATGCCGAAGCCGCCGACCAGGATGGTGCTGCCGTCCTCGATCCCCTGGACGGCCTCGTCCACGCTGTCAAGAACTTCGGTTCGGCTCATGACCTCAAGGCTAGGTGACCTCCCTTGATATAGTGAAGTATCAATATCCACTCCCATTAAGACCTTTTCGATATGGATCTGCGCCACCTGCGGTACTTCGTCGCCGTCGCCGAGGAACTCCACTTCGGCCGCGCCGCCGAGCGGCTCAACATGGCCCAGCCGCCGCTGTCCCAGGCGATCCGCAGGCTGGAGAACGAGCTGGGCGTGGATCTGCTGCACCGCACCACGCGCAGGGTCGACCTCACCGACGCGGGCCGCTCCTACCTCGCGCGGGCCCGGAAGATCCTCGGCGAGGTGGACGAGGCGGCGCACGAGGCCCGCCGGGTCGCGGCCGGCGCGGTGGGCCATCTCGCGATCGGCTGCGTGGGCTCGGCGACGTACAGCCTGCTGCCCGCGCTCTCCCGCGGCCTCCGGCTGGAGCTGCCCGGCGTCGACTTCTCCTTCCGCGGCGAGATGCTGGTGCCCGACCAGGCCGCGGCACTGCGGACCGGCGAGATCGACCTGGCGCTGCTGCGGCCGCCGATCCCCGATCTCGCCCTCACCGTCCTGCCGCTGCGCAGGGACCGGCTCGTCGTCGCCGTTCCCGCCGACCACCCGCTGGCCGCCCTGCGGCAGGTAGGGGTCACCGACCTGTCGGGTGCCGACCTCATCGTGCATTCCGCCGACCGCCGCTCGATGATGTACGACGTCGTGCTCGGACTCTTCCGCGACGCCGCCGTCGAGCCTCGGATCCGCCACGAGGTCGGCGAGACCTCCACGCTGATCACCCTCGTCGCGGGCGGTCTCGGCGTGGCCGTCGTCCCGGAACCGGTGATGGTCCTGGCCCTCGAAGGCGTCGCCTTCCGGCCGCTGGTACGGCCCGTCGTGGACGTCGACCTCGCGATCGCCCACCGGACCGACCGTACGGAACCGCACCTGGCCCGAGCCGTCGCGGTCGTCCAGCGGATCGTGCGGGACGCCTGACCCGCCCACCACCGTTCACCGCCACGATCCACCTCTGTTGACTCGTGGCGTGTTCGCCTGTCCACCGCCCTGGAAGGGGCGAACACGCCACGAGTCAACGGAGCTGTGCGGTCTCGCTGATGAAAGGCCGCGCGGCCGGAGGACCCGGGGGGAGGACCTCCGGCCGCGCGGCGGTCATTCGGCGAGCGCGGTGGTGATCGCCCGCGCGAGGCCGTCCACGGTGGTCGCGTTGACGAGCCGGTAGTCGCCGGATGTCTGGACGAGCGCCCACCACTCGTGCGTCCAGACTCCCCACCAGCAGAGGACGCCGGGTAGACGGTGCCGCAGTTCCGCGATGGTCAGCGGCTGTGACGGCGCGGACCGGTATTCGCGTGGGGCGTTGCTCGGAGGAGGGAGTATCGCCGGTGCGGGCAGCCCGTAAGGGCGGGGGCCGTTCGCTCGTGCGCGTTGGGCACCTACCGCCACTGGCTGAGGCGGCCGCGAGGTGTCGGCGTGGGATTCCGTGCGTTTGCGTCCCCATGTCCACCGGAGACGGGCCTTGGTGCGGCGAGAACTCGGGCCTCGCCGACTGGTCATCGGCTCGTGCCGGGAACCGTTGCCCGGCCGGCCTCGACCTTCAGTGCCTTGCGGAGGTCTTCGGCGGTGTCGGCCATGACGGTGGGGTCCACGCCGCACGCCGGATCGCGGAGTGTGGCGACCCAGCTGCCGTACCGTCCGTCCCAGCGGTTGGCCCGGAAGATCCGGTGCCCGGGGAAGTCCGTCCGTAGCTCGATGAGCGCCTGGTGGTCGGTGTTGACGCGAGTGTTCGACATGTGAAGAGCCTCACAACGTTGTATCTCTCCGTTACGACTCGCAAGCATGGCGTGATCGAGTTATCGTCGTGAAGAGCAAGAAAACCAGCGTTGGAATGCGCTTCTGGTCGTTAGAAAGTGGATCAGTTTTCTATCCCCGGAGGAACCGATGCCTCGCCGCCCCCGCGACCCCGGCACTCCCCAGACTCCCGCCCAGTACTTCGGCAAGGAACTGCGCGCTTATCGTGAGGCTGTTGGACTGTCGCGCCCCGCCTTGGCGAAGAAGATCGGCTACTCACCACAGTGGATCGGCCAGGTCGAGGCGGGTGACGGAAGTCCCTCCGAGGAGCTCGCCCAGGACTGCGATACCGTATTTGGGACAAACGGGTCATTTTATAGAAACTGGCTGTGGATTCAGGAGATTGATCGGATTCAGATTCTGCCAGCCGGTTTCCGTCCCTTCGCCGAAGCCGAACGCAGGGCGGCGTACATCAGGGTCTTTGAGCCACAACTGGTTCCTGGGATTCTCCAGACAGAAGAGTATGCGGCAGTTGTCATGGGCTCTGGCCAGCGGCGAGAGAAGGCAGTGGAACTGGTTGCCGCCAGGATGGAACGGCAGACGACCTTGGTGAGAGACGATCCGCCCTGGTTGCTCGTCTTGCTCAGCGAAGCTGCGGTACGCAGAGTGGTTGGTAGCCCAGAGATCCAAAAGAGGCAGCTTCAACGCTTGTTGGATGTAGCCCGCGAACCGAACGTCACGATCCAGGTGATACCTGAGCGTGCGCCGGTCTATCAGGCGAGTGCCGTCTGTCTACTGGGATTCGAGGGGGACGACGACATCGGCTTCGTCGACGGAGCCATGGGGCATGGAAGCCTGGTCGATGAACCGGCAGCAGTCGTCGAGCTTGGCGTAGTGTTCGATCAGGTGAGATCGGCTGCCTTGACGGCTGATGACTCCGAGTGCTTCATTCGCGAAGTTATGGAGGCATGTGACCATGCTGGACCTATCGATCCACTGGCGTAAGAGTTCCCATAGTGACTCTTCAGGCGGACAGTGCGTCGAGCTTGGCGGTGTGTGGCGTAAGAGCAGCCGCAGCGGTGACACCGGTGGGCAGTGCATTGAGCTGGCCGGATGTCCGCATGATGTTGCAGTGCGGGACTCCAAGGATCCGGATGGGCCGAAGCTGGTGTTCGGTTCGGCGGCCTGGAACGTCTTCGCCCGGCGGGTGAAGGCCGGTCAGCTCGACCTGACCTGACCTGACCTGACCTGACCGCCCCATCCCTATCCTCCCCGCCCCCGCCCGCCCTCGGCCCTTTGGTTGACTCGTGGCGTGTTCGCCTTGGCGGAAGGCCGTAGGGGCGAACACGCCACGAGTCAACGTCCCCCGAGGGATCGGGCGCGCCTGCCTCGCGGCGGCGGTTAGCGGTGCAGGTCGAACGTGAGGTGTGCGGACAGTGCGCCGAGGAAATCGGCCGCGTCGAAGATCTCTCCGGCGGAGGCGACCCCGGTCGTTCTGGTCTGGCCGGTGAGGATGCGGTGGACCGCCTCCACCGCGAGCGGCGCGCTGATGGCGTAGATGTCCTGGCCGCTCGCCGTGGCGCGCCGTTCCGTGCCGCCGGAGCGTACGACGACATCGACGAGGAACGTCTGGTCGGAGCGTCCGCGCTCGTCGGCCGCCGCCGGTGCCGGTGTGTCGGGGGCCGACAGGTCCTCGACCGCCTCGACCGTCATGTACGAGTTCATCTCTGGGACCGCGAGGTGGCTGGGGATCGTCACGACGTCGGCCATGCTGAACTCCCCGATGACGGGCCGGACGCCCATCGGTTCGGGGAACGTCCACTTCAGGGACGGGAGGGCGTCCTCGTGGTACTCCAGCTTCCCGCCGGTGAAGCGGACCCGCCGGCCGTCCCGCCGTTCCCGGGAGACCGTGCCGGCGGCGCGCGTCCCCGTGGTGGGGTGCCAGTTGCTCAGCGCGTACGCGATGTGCACCTCGTCCGCGGCCGTCCAGTCGCCCATCGCGGCGGTGGCCAGCAGGTCGCCGAGGCCGCCGAAGAAGGCCATCGCGGGAACGATCACGGTCCCGGCGGCGCGCTCGGCGAAGTGCGCGAACGTGTCGGCGTTGGCCTCGATCTCGGCCGCCACGTCCACGTACGGGACGCCGGCGCGCAGCGCCGCCTCGATCACCGGGGCGGCCGTCGCGGCGAACGGCCCGGCACAGTTGATCACCGCCGCGGTGCCCGCCAGCGCACGGTCGAGCGACGCCGGATCGTCGACCGACGCGGGCCGGACGTCGAGCCCTGGAAAGGACACCGCCAGTGCTTCCAGCTTCCCGGCGTCGCGGCCGGAGAGGACCGGGACGAACCCGCGATCTTGCAGCTCCGCCACCACGAAGCGTCCGGTGTGCCCGTACGCGCCGAACACCGCGACCGTCTGACCTGATGCCATCATTTCCCCCATTGTGCTCAGCCGATCCCGGCCCGCTCGCAGGCGTGGCCGTCCAGGCGGCAGCACTGACGCTCGCTGAACGCGTCGAACTCTACGGCGTTCCCGGCCCGCTCGATGACCATGAACCGCAGCGCCTCAGGACCGACCCGCCGCCTGGAGGCCGCGGCCGGCGCGGCGGTGGGCCGGGCGCGGTTCGCAGGTCTGCTCGCGGGCGCCCGCCGCCGTCGAGCACGGTCCTGTCGCCGTAGGACCCGCGCAGCCCGTTCGGCGGGTCATGGCGGCGCTTCTTGGGGAGGACGAATCAGAGGCTGCGGGCGGTGACGTCGCCGTAAGAGGTGGTGGCGCGGATGTCCAGTCCGGCGGTGCCGTCGTTCTTGAGGGCGTTGGTGATGCGGCCGTAGCCGGTCCCGGCGTCCAGGGAGGCCGAGACTCCGGCGGCGGCGCCGACCGTGATGTCGCCGGCCTGGGTGCTCAGCACGACCGTGCCGCGTACGGCCTCGGTGATACGGATGTCGCCCTTGGCGGTGCTGATCTCGGCGGGCCCGGTCAGGCGGCCGATCTCGACGTCGGCGGCCTGGGTGCTGAGGTGGGCGGCGGCGGCCTCGTCGATCTTGATGTCGCCGTGCGCGGTGTCCAGGGTGATGTCGCCGAGCCGTCCGACGCCCCGGAATTCGGCGCTGGCGGCCTTGGTCTCGACGCGGGAGCCGGTGGGCAGCTGGACGGTGACCTCGATGGAGCCGGAGTTCCGGAGGACCTGCTGGTTGTGGGGGGCCTGGATCCGCAGGACACCGTCGGCGTACTCGACCGTGGTCTGCTCGGCGGCCTTGACGTCGCGGCCCTTGGAGGGGGTGGCGGGCAGCACCTCCACCGTGGTGTCGGCGCGGTCGGCGGCGATGAACCGGACCCGCCCGGCGGGGATCTCCACGACGGCGGTGACCGGGGCGGCGGTGGCGAACTTCTCCATGGGGTGCTCCCTGACTCGTTGCTTGCGACTCGTTGTTTCGTACAACGCAAAAGCTACGTTGCTTTCGAGAATTCGGCAACAAGCTCGTTGCGTCAAATCACGATCTATGCAGGTAGAGGCCGTAAAATTGTTGCAATGTTGTCGGCTTTAATGCAACGATCGCCACTCTGTCCGTTGCAATGAAATGAGAGTGAACGCTATGGGAGGCGGTGCTGCTCCAGGTGATCTGGCCGCGTCGACCACCAGGGCGCGGCCGCCACCGCCGGCCGCGCCGGTCGCGAAGGCGGCCTTGCCCGCGAACGCGACCGGCGATCAGCCGTGGCATCTGCTTCCCGGGCCTTGCCCGGTCTGCCCGCGGCTTTGCCGTGCGTCAGCCGAGGGTGGCGGCGTCGATGACGAACCGGTAGCGGACGTCGGAGCCCAGCACGCGCGCGTAGGCCTGGTTGATCCGGTCCGCCGGGATCAGCTCGATGTCGGCGCCGATGCGGTGCTCGGCGCAGAAGTCCAGCATCTCCTGCGTCTCGGCGATGCCGCCGATCATCGACCCGGCGTAGGAGCGCCGGGAGGTGAGGAGGGAGAACACGTTCAGGCTCAGCGGCTCGGCGGGGGCGCCGACGTTGACCAGGGCGCCGTCGAGCGCGAGCAGGCCGAGGTGGGCGTCGAGGTCGATGGGAGCGCTGACGGTGTTGACGATCAGATCGAAGCGGCCCGCGAGCCGCTCGAACGTGCCGGGGTCGCTGGTGGCGTGGTAGTGGTCGGCCCCGAGCCGCAGGCCGTCCTCCCGCTTCTTCAACGACTGCGAGAGGACGGTGACCTCGGCCCCCATGGCGTGGGCGATCTTGACGGCCATGTGCCCGAGCCCGCCGAGGCCGACCACGGCGACCTTCCTACCCGGGCCGGCGCCCCAGCGGCGCAGCGGCGCGTAGGTGGTGATGCCGGCGCACAGCAGCGGCGCCGCGGCCGCCGGCTCGATGCCCTCGGGCACCGACAGGACGAAGCCGGCGTCGACGACGACGTGCGTGGAGTAACCGCCCTGGGTGATGGTGCCGTCCCGGTCGGTGCCGCCGTAGGTGGGCACCATCCCGCTGAAGCAGTACTGCTCATCGCCGTTGCGGCAGTTGGCGCACTCGCCGCAGGAGCCGACCATGCAGCCGACTCCGACGCGGTCCCCCATCCGGTGCCGGGTGACGGCAGTGCCGACCTCGGCGACGATGCCGACGATCTCGTGGCCGGGGACCAGCGGATAGGGCTGGGGACCCCAGTCACCGTTGACGGTGTGAAGGTCGGAGTGGCAGATACCGGCGTACTCGATCTCGATGAGCACGTCGTTGAGACCGACGTCACGCCGTTCGATGGTCGTGGGCTCCAGCGGCTCGCCGGCGGCGGCTGCGGCATAGGCGCGGACGCGCATGAAGATCGCTCCTTAGATCGGGGTCGGTCCGCCCCGCATCCCAAGGACCTGCGGGATAGGGCGGCCGTCGTCCATCAAAGGCGCCTGCCGCAGTGGGAAGAAGGCACTGCTGAAGGGTGTACCGGCAGGGCACCCCTGCCGGTCGCGGGGCCGCCTAGCCTGGGAAGGGTGGACAACCGCAGCCAGATCCGCGAGTTCCTGACCTCCCGCCGGGCCAGGATCGGCCCGCAGCAGGCCGGGCTGGTCTCGTACGGCACGCGCCGGGTGCCCGGCCTGCGCCGCGCCGAGGTCGCCCAGCTCGCCGGGGTCAGCGTGGAGTACTACTCCCGCCTGGAACGCGGCGACCTGGCCGGGGTCTCCGACCAGGTTCTGGACGCCCTGGCCCGCGCCCTGCGCCTCGACGACGAGGAACGCACCCACCTGGAAGACCTGGCCCGCGCCGCAGGCCCCGGCCCGCGCCGCAAACGCCGTTCGGCTCCGCAGCAGGTACGGCCCACGGTGCAGCGGATGCTGGACTCCATGACCGATGCCCCGGCGATCGTCATGAACGGCCAGGGGGACATCCTGGCCTTCAACCTTCTGGGCCGCGCCCTGTACGCCCCCATGATCGACGCGGCCCGCGGCGCCACCCCCAACCACGCCCGGTTCATCTTCCTCGATCCCCGGTCCCAGGCGTTCTGGGCCGACTGGGAACGCGCCGCCGACGACACCGTGGCCCTCCTGCAGGCCCAGGCCGGCCGCGACCCGTACGACAAGGGCCTCACCGGCCTGGTCGGTGAACTGTCCACCCGCAGCGACGACTTCCGTACCCGCTGGGCCCGCCACGACGTCCGCCAGCACCACATCGGCGCCAAGCCCTTCCGCCACCCCGTGGTCGGTGATCTGCACCTCACCTACGAATCCCTGGACCTGTCCGCCGACGGTCTCACCCTGGTCGCCTACAGCGCCGAACCCGGCAGCGATGTGGAAGACAAGCTCCGCCTGCTCGCCAGCTGGGCCACCACGCTCGACACCCCGCCAGACCGCAGTGACCACCACCGGTCCCGGCAGCATGAGAAACCCTCCGCCCCACCCAGGACGACCGACCGGCCAGGCGACCCTTCCTAGAGCAGGGCGCCCTCGACCGTCTCTGGGCGTGTAGGTGCCGATTACTGGGCTGCCCTAGGCGAACTGCTTCTGCGCGCACCGGCGATCGATCACCGCCTGCGAGGCATCGGCCTGCCGTGGCGGGTGTCGATGTCCACGCCCGCTGCGGTGAAGGCCCGGTCGAGGTGTCCGGCCATTTCCTCGGACATGCGGCTGCGACGAAGTTCCAGCCGTTGGAGGCCCCGGAAGCCGGGGGCCTCCAGCAGCACGCGTGCTCCCTTGTCCGTCAGGAGGCTGTGGGACAGGTCGAGGCTGTGCAGCCGGGACAGCAGCTGCGAACTTGCCAGTTGCTCCACCATGTCGTTGATGAAGGTGAACTGGCCCAGTCTGAGGTGGAGCAGGTTCGGCATCGTGTCGCTGCCGAAAAGCGCGTCGAAGGCCGTCCGCTCGTCAGGGTCCTGTACGCCGCCGGCGTCCTCCTGCCACCACAGCTCCAGGTGCTCCAGGGCGGGCAGCCGGCACAGGGCGATGCCCAGGATCTCTTCCGGGTCCATCACGCCGTGCAGACTCAAGCGGCGCAGCCGGGCGTGGCCGGGAACGCGGAACTGCAGCATCCAGAAGGCGGACATGGCGAGTTCCTCCAATCGAGGGAACGCCTGGAGGACGGCCGCCACCTCGACCTTGTCGCCATGGATCCACTGGCCGTTGTCGATTTCCCCGGCGAACAGTGCGCGCAGGTTCGGGAAGTCCGCGGCCCGCTGCGCCAGCGCCTCGACGGTCGCGGGCAGGACGCCCTCGTCGGCGAGCCGGGGCGGGGCGTCGCGCGGTTCGAGGAAGACCTGCGGGCGAGGCGGGGTGATCGGCTCCCCGATCTCGTCCTCGGCGTCGGTCTCGACCTGGAGGTGGTCGAAGGTGCCGCCGATCACCAGCGCGGTGATCGCCTCACTGCACGTCAGCCGTGCGAGGTCCCGCAGGTGCTCGCGGGTGTAGTGGAAGTCGCCGTCCACCCAGGAGATCGGCGGGAGCCACCAGGCCACCGAACCCGGATCGGCGACCGCCGCGGCCAGGCGCTCGGCGTCGCGCCGTCCATCGGGCACCAGGCCGGGCCGAAGCGCCTCGTCCAGGCGCTCCAACTCGCCCGCGGCGCTCTCGCGCAGGTTCCAGCTGCTGAGTGAGGGGATCGCGTCCAGTACCGGCAGCCCGCCGAACTCGATGATCTGGTTGCGGGGGGCGCCGACCACGACGACTGGGACCACCATGCGGTCTCCTTGGGGCACTGGGTTCACGGGGGCACCTGGTTCACGGGGGCACTGGGTCCACGGGGGGCTCGTCCCGCTGGGCGACTGCTTAGGCGCCATCGGTCGGTGATCGGTTCCTGGACGACCCTCGCCGGCTTAGGGAACCATTCGGAAGCTCCCGAGCATCTGAGGAAAGATCATGACTTCCACGATGTGAGGGAGCAGCCGTGACAGCAGGCCGGCCCAGCGACGAGCACCGGCGTTCGGTGGACGAGTCGAGCGCGCGATGGGCGGCCCGCGCCGCCGGCGCCGACCGGGCCGAGGCCGAGCGCGGTGTGACCGAGCTGTACCGGGCCGCCGGTCTTGAACCGCCCAAGGCCTTCGTCTGGCTGGACTCGCCCGTCGCGGGGGCCGTGGCGGCGTGGACGCTCATGCACGGCCACGGGCATCCGCGCCTCGCCGAGCATCCGCAGGCTCGTACGGTATGGGCCGAGGCGGGCACGGCCCCGCAGGGACTGCCGGCCACGAGCGAACCGGACGCGTACGGCCTGGCCGAAGAGGCCGCCAGGCACATTGGCTGGGAACCGTGGTCCCGGCTCCAGGACGAGATCGCCCGGCAGGTCGCCCAGCCCACCTGGGCCATGCCCTCCGCTCTGGTCGAGCAGTGGCGGTTGCAGACGATCGCGTCCGGCGATGCGGCGTACCTCGCCCGCGTACACGCCGATGTCACCAAGCGGCTCGCCGAGCGACTGCCGCCGCTGGTCCCCGCCGGATCACGTGACGCGGTACGCGACGCGCTCCAGGACCACGGCGCCGGTCCGCGTTCTACCGACGAGCAGTGGCAGGAGATCTGGCAGGCGGCGCGCGCGCCCTCCAACCCCGTGCCGCTCGTGTCAGCCGCCTTCCTGGCCACGGTCGGAGCCACCGTCTCCGAACCGGTCGACGCCTTTATGCGGATCGCTGCTGCCATCGGCTGGTGGTGGGCGCTCGACGGCGTCGCGCTCCTCACCCCGCCCCCGCCCGAACTGCACACCGACTCCCGCGGGGTACCGCACCGCGCCGACGGCCCGGCGATCCGGTTCGCCGACGGCCTCACGCACTACTTCTGGCATGGCCACATGGTGCCGCCCGACCTCATCGCCCCTGGGTGGAGCGCCTCCGATATCGCCGAAGCCTCCGACGACGAGCTCCAGGGACGGGCCGCCCGGCAGCTCGGCCCCGGCTCGTTCACCGGGCGGCTGCCCGCCAAATACGTGGTGCCCGATCTGCGACGCTGCGCCGTCGAGCGGCTGGGCTGGAGCCGCTTCGCCGCAGAAGCCGCTCTGCCCCCGGTGACGGGCCCCGCCGCCGACCCGCACGATCCGGGCACGACGCTGACGCTGTACGACGTACCCGAAGCGGTGTTCGGCCGTCCGGCCCGGGTGGTGGTACGCACCGGCGGCACCGCCGACGGGACCGGCCTGCTGGTGCCCACCGACGCCGACGACCCGGTCGCCGCCGCGGCATGGCTCGGCGGCGACGGCCCGGAACCCGCACCCGAACCGGCCCTGCTGCGCCGGATCCGGGAGAGCCCCGACCTGACCGGCGACGTGGCGGGCCTGGACTTCGAACTCGGTCCCGGCGGGCACGTCGAGGACGTCCACCTGATCAGCGGTTCCCGGCTGGAGGCCATCGGCGGCCACGGCACCGGCGGCACCTACTTCCTGTGCGGTGACGGCCCGCGCCGGCCGTTGCTGTACGCCGATTCCGAGGGCGGCGCGCAGGTGCTGGGCCGCGACCTGACCGAGGCCCTGGAACTGATGGTGAGCGCCCATCCCGACGACGGCGACCCCGAGGAGGCCGACGAGGAGGCGGCCGGGGCGCTCGGGCTGACCCCGCTGGAGCCGGAGGCGTACCGGGCCCGCCACCGCGCCGCCGAGACCATGGCGGCCGCCCTCACCCTGATCATGACCGTGGAGGGCAACGGGTACGAGTACCGCCGCGGCACCTGGTTCCGCTGAACGACCGGTTCCGCTGAACGACAGGTGCCGGGCCGGCGGCGGCAGCGTACTCCTGGCGGCGCGGGTCAGCGCGTCGCGTCGGTGAGTTCGCTGATCACCTCCGAGGCGGTGACAGGGTCGAGGTCACCGAAGGGCCTTGGCCGGTACGGCTCGGGAGCGTAGTTGCTCGCGGAGTCATTCTCGAGCCAGATCTCTTTCAGCTCTGCGCCTTCGAGGTCGCCGATGCTGACCGGTGGGTCCAGGCTGATGTTGATGTACATGCCGCCGGGGACTTCTCGGTAGAGGGCGTGCTGGAGTCCGGCGTCCATGGGGGCCGTGCGCTGCCAGCCGAAGCGTTCCAGCCCGAGGATGGCCTGGCCCGACGCGCCGGCGCCCTGGAACCGGTCCAGGCGGTGGCCGGCGCGTTCGGTGTCGGTCAGGGTGTGTACGGTGCGGCCGAGTTGCGGGAACGGCTGCAGGATCAGGTAGTCGGCGAACACCGTCGTCCATGTGTCCAGGGTGTCGCCCAGTCGCACCGGGTGGGGGATGCCGATGACCGCCGATTCCGGCACGGTCAGGACATCGTCGGCGGCGTCGGCGAAGGTGCGGTCCTCGGCGACGCGGAACGCGGTTGTCTTGCCGCCGTCTTCGGCGATCCACACCAGCCGCCGGGCGATGTGCCCGATCAGCGGATGGGCGACGAACAGGCGCCGGAAGTCGCCGACGCTCCAGCGGCGCTGGCCGATCATCGCGGCCTCCATGCGCCGGATCTGGTCGGCGGCCACCGTTCGGACGTCCTTCTTCAGTGCCGAGAAGCGCTTGTACGCGGCGGGCGCCAGCTCCGGGTCGTCCTTGGCACCGGGCTTGGGCAGCGCCTTGCGGCGGGCGCCGTCCTCGTCGGCGACGAAGGGTTTGAGCGCCTCGTCGAAGCCGATCAGGAAACGGCGCGGCCCGTAGTCCAGGACCAGCCCGCCGGCGGCGTCCAGGCCGAAGTCGGGAACGAGCCGGTCGCCCAGCTGCTCGGATGTCAGGTCCAGGCTGTCGGCGACGTCCTGGATCTTGGCTTGGGCGCGGGTCTTGAGGCCGGTGAACTTCACCTTCTGGGCGATGCCGTACAGGTGCATCAGGGCCACGTCGGTGCCGATCCGGGCCAGGATGTCCAGGCCGGTGACCGCTTTGGCGTGGCCGCCGTCGCCCGGCCAGGCGCGGATGAGCGGGGTCAGCCTGCGGACCGTTTCGTCATCGCCGAGCGAGCCCAATTGCGCCAGTGCCCAGCCGTCCTTGGACGGTGCCCCGTGCTGCCGCCACTGCTGGAACACCTCCCACCCGAACGCGGCCAGCGACTCGCGGTCGCACACCTCCTTGACCACCTCGACACCCGGGTAGACCTGGTCGATCTTGGACATCGCCAGCATCGTCAGCAGATGCCGGGCCGCCTCGGCAGGGAGCGCGTCGTCCCGGCCGCGCAGCCGGACCTGCGGCAGCGCACGCACATCGGCCCACTCACCCACATCCGGCACGCGCTTGGGCACGAGCTCCAGCGGATCCGCCGCCAGCATCGCCTCGACGGCGCCGGCGGCCTCACTCCCGTACGAGCGCGCCGCGGCCTGGACGACCTTCTCGTCCCCGTGGCCGTCGGCGAGCAGGCGCAGCGCGCTCTCGGCCTCCCGCCGCTGGACGCCGGGTTTGCCCACCGCGGCCGGGACCAGCATCGGGACCGCGGCCAGGCCATGCCGCTCCAACCAGTCGAGGGCGGCCTTGCGGGTCTTCCGCCGGGCCAGCGACCCGGCCACCAACCGCGCGGCCTGGGCGTCCAGGAACGGCAGCAGCAGAACGGCGAAGTACACCGGCGCGTCCTCCACGCGGGACAGCACGCCGGGGAGCGCATCGAGCCCGAACCGCGCCACGACCGGCATGGCCTCCCTCTGGATGTACGCCAGGTCCGGCCTGTAGGCGGTCTCCAGTGGCCGCCAGTCGGCCAGCAGTGGGCGGACCTTGTCCTCAGGACCGTGGATGAGGATCTCCGGCTGGCGGGAGACGGACCGAAAACCCCCGGGGAGGAAGGGCTCGATCTCCTCGTCCCAGTCGATCGGCCCGTCCGGGTCCTCCCACTTCAGCCGGAGAAAACGCATATGGGTCTGCGCCCATCGCTCCCGCTCGCCCGGCGCCCACTTCATCGCGGACTCTCCGGGTGGCGTGAGCCCCGCGACGACCGCTGGCTTGGGCGGCTTGGCGGTACGCAGCCACGGCGGGTCGACCAGCAGCCGCGGCAGGACGTCCGCCGGAGCGTCCGGCAGCATGCCGCCGTCGGCGACCAGGGGACCGACCACCTCGGCGACTTCGGCCGGCAGGCCCGGCAGCACCTCCAGCACCAGGTCACGATGGATCCGGACATGCTCGGCCAGCAACTCGGCGAACTTCGGCGTACCGGCCGCCACCGGTGCCAGCAGGCGCAACGCCCGCACGGGAAAACGCTTCGTCGCCGTCCGCAGCGCGGGCAGCACACCCTTCCGGTCGGCGCGGTCGACCAGGGCCTGGAACGCCTCGTCAGTCGGCAGGACCGCCAGGATCTCCGGGACCGTCTTGGTGATGACGGTCTCGCGGCTGACGTCGAACGCCTGGATGAGCAACGGCGCGATGGCCGCTCCCGCCCCGTCCACCATCGTGAGCATGATCGGCCGGGTCCACGCCCAGAACAGAATCCTGTAGCCGCTGGGGGTCGTCCCGGTGATCAGGTCGACGTGCTCCGCCGAGCCCAGCGAGCAGTACAGCATCCACCAGAAGTGCGGCTGGTGCCCGGGCGGCGGTGGTGCGGCGCAGCACTCCCGCACCCAGTCGTGCCGGGTGGGCACCAGGAAGGAGACCACCACCCGCTGCGCCGCGGTACGGCGGCACCCCGCCAAGCGGTCGACGGCCTCCTGGTAGTCCTCGTCGGTGCCGGCGGCCAGGAGGGCTCGCAGCCGCGTCGCGGCCGTCATCAGCTTCGACCTGGTGGTCGACGTGTGCCCCCGGCTCGAGCCGTGCTCGTCCATGATCCCGATGCCATCGTCGTCCCAGACGAACTGGCTGAGTTCGGCGAACACGCAGGCGGCGAAAGGCACCCCGTGCTCGGCCACCCAGGAGTCCGTCAACGGCACCGCGAACTTCTCCAGGTCCCAGTTGCTCGTCTTCTGGGCCAGCAACGCCGCGACCACGGCCGCCCCACGGGCATTCGCGCCACCGGCCAGGAAATCGCGCGCCGCCTCCGCCATTTCCGTATCGACATCGTCGCGCTCTGCCAGCGGTTCCGACGCCTCCAACTCACCGAATCGCTCGCGCATCGCCGCACCGGCGGAGCGGTCCACCTTGACTCCAAGGCCTGGCCGCCCATCCCGCCGCGGGTACAGCGGGCGGGCCCACGAGGCAGGAATGACGAGGCTGTTCTCATCCGATGAATGAAGTTGATCTCCCATGGACCATCACCCTAGGTCAGGCGTACGACGCTGGAGCCCTCCCCAAATAAATGCGTTTCCCATGCGGACGGGCGGCGCTAGCTTTTATGGAAGACACTTCGCGGGAGGCCGTGGTGAAACTCCTTAGCAGCGTGCAGTCAGAAGGCGCCGACCTGGCTCATCTGGCCGCCGAACTCGACATCCCGACGATCGCCGGATTGCAGCACCAGGGCGACCTGTCCGTGATCCCCGCCGCGATGGCGGTGGAGGACGGCCGTCCCCCGATGGCTCCGGTCCCGGCGGCCGGCGTCGCGGTGGTCCGTGGGGAGGCGGGCGGCCACACGCACCTGCTGCTCGGCTCCGGTGACGTCCGGTACGACGCCCGCGACGGCGCGGCGGACCACATCACCCTGGGGACGCTGGAGGTCGGCGACGGCGCGACGGCGTGGCTGGACCACCCCGAGCACGGCAACACCGGAATCGCCCCCGGCCTGTACGTCCTGCGCCGCAAGCGCGAGCTGGCGCCGCGCGTCCTGGACCCTGAGACGCGCCGCAAGCGCGATCAGGCCCGCAAGCGGGCCCGCAAGCAGGCGGCACAGGCGCGGGCGGCTCAGGCGGTACGCGCGCAAGCGGCACGTGACCAGGCGGAACGTGACCAGGCATGGAGCGCGACCGTCCGCTTCGTCGCGGACTGACGATGGCGGATCTGCGCCCCGCGCACGGCCATGGCCGGCCACTACCGGCGCCGACCCCTGAGCAGCAGGCACTGCTGCGGTCGGTGTCGGCGGAGTGGGTGGGGCACGGGCTGGCGGTGGGTCCGGCGGACCGGGCGGCGGCCGAGGCGGGCGTCCACGACGTCTACCTCGGTGCCGGCCGGGAGCCACCGGAGCACGTGATCTGGCTGGGCTCGCCGATGGCGGGCGGCATCGGCGCCGACATCCGCGCGGGCCGGCTTCCACTGGTCTCCAGGCGGGCGTGGCGGTCACTGCCGGAACAGACGGGTGCGGCCATCGTCGACCAGGTTCCGCAGGACCCGCCGGAGACCGACCTGATCATGCTGGATCCGCTGCCGCCCGGCCTCGACCACCTGAAGCGGGACCCGGGGTGGGGCGGGTTGCTGGGCCGGCTCGGCCGCGACGTGACCGCTGCGGTCGAGACAGGGCTCGGCGGGGCGCTCGGCGCGGCCGTCGACCAGGCGGCCGCGACCCTGCAGGACGCGCAGCAGCTTCCAGAAGTGGCGGCGCTGCCCCGGCTGGGCGCGTTCCGTCCGCGGATGCTGGGGCAGCTCGCCCGGCTCGATCTCCTCGCACGCTGCGGTGTTCTGGAGCCGGACCGCCACGGCCGCGGTCTGCTCCAGGTGGGACGGGCGGCCGGGGAGTGGTGGCCGATGCGCGACAGCGTGATCCTCACCGAACGCCCCACCGAGCTGCACCATGACGCCGAAGGCCGGCTCCACCATCCGAGCGGACCGGCGGTGCGGTATCCCGACGGCTGGTGCCTGTGGGCGTGGCACGGCGTCACGATGCCGCGGCAGATCTTCGAGGACGACGTTCCGATCCGCCGCGCGGTGTCGCTGCGCAACTCCGAGCAGCGCCGCTGCGCCGTGGAGATGCTGGCCGGGCGGGCCGGCTGGCATCGGCTGGTCGGCGAGGCAGGATGGCCCCGGGTCGGTCAGGAGGCACCGGACCCGGGCAACCCCGGACAGGTCCTCAGCCTCTGGTGTGTCGAGGAGCTGTACGACGACCACCTGCACCTGCTGCTGATGATCAACGGGACGGTGGAACGGGACGGTACCCGGCGGGAGTTCGGTGAGCTGGTGCCCGGCTGGATCCGGGACCCGGTGCAGGCCGCCGCCTGGCAGATCGGTCTCACTTCCCGGCAGTACCGCGAGACCGTCCGGCGGACCTGAGCCGGCCCGAGCGGGACTCAGGCGTGCAGGGTGGGCCGGTAGACGAGCTCCTGGGTGCGGCCGTCGAGCGTCCGGTGCTCGATCAGTTCGAGGTCGAAGTCGGCCGCGCCCTGGAAGATCGGGTCCTCCCCGCTCCGTCCGGTGATCACGGGGAAGAGCGTGACCTGGACGCGGTCGACCAGGCCGGCGGCCATCAGCGCCCGGTTCATCGACAGGCTGCCGTGCGAGCGCAGCGGCACCTCGGACTCCTCCTTGAGCCGGGCGACGACGTCGATGGCGTCACCGCCCACGAGAGTCGCGTCCGGCCAGTCGAGAGGGCCTTCGAGCGTCGTCGACACCACCGTCGCCGGCAGGTTCACCATCCGTGTGACCCATGGGTCACGTACGTCGGAATCCTCGGTGCTCGAGGCCAGCATCTGCGTGAACGCGCGATACGTGGTGGCCCCGAAGACCATCCGCTGCTCCTCGCCGTACAGGGCGAGGCGGTGGTCGAGGAGCTCAGGGCCCTGCTTGCCCCAGTAGCCGGTCCAGTCGCCACCGGCGCCGCCGAAGCCGTCAAGGCTGGAAAAGACGTCGAACGTGTAGGTGGCGGTCATGATGCTCTCCTCGAGTGCTTGATCGTGTCGGATACAGATCGTGTCGGGGATACAGACCGGCGAGCACGGCGGGACTCATCGCTCGTGGACTCCTGGACACCGGTCACCCGAAGGGCCGAGGGGCTCGGCGACGCCACGGACCCGATGCGGAGAAGTCACCGGTACCCGACGACGAGCCTGATGAGCTCGTGGCTGCTTCCCCGTCCGGCACTTCCGGGGTTGGCGGTCACGGTCACGGTGTCGTTCGCCCCGTCGAAGTCGGTGATCCGGATTCCGGTGATGTTCGCCGCCTGCCTGATCGCGTTCGGGTCCTTCATCCACATGGCGTGTCCGGACAGGACCTCGGTCACGTCCGTATTGGCGAAATGTACGGTGATCGGCTGGTTGAACGTCGCCTTCGACGGGATCAGCACCGTGATGGTCTTGTTGCGAGTGCGCTGTGAGGCGACCGTGGCCGGGCTGCCGGTGGTCGCGACCGAGTATCCCGCCATCCCCTTGGCCATCCACCTGAATGCCTGACCGTGCGGCAGTTCGTGATAGACCCCGCTGCGCACCTCGCGAAGAAGGCCGATTCCCTGCGCGATGTCAGGCGCCGGCCAGTAGGCCATGGACGTCACCCCGGCTCGGATCATCGAGTGCATGATGACGACCATGTTGTTCACCGATCGCAAGGCTCTCTTGTTGCCGACGGAGTTGGCCTTGGTGGCCGCCCACTCCGAGGCGAAGATCTTCGACTTTCCGGTTCTCGACCTGATGGCCCGAAGATTGCGCGGGATGTTGCGGTAATCCGTGGCCGTGCCGTCGTCTCCCGCGTAGATGTGCAGGTCCACGCCATCGACGTCACGCCAGGCGGATGTGGCGGTGAACATGTTCTTCATCCAGGTGAACTCCCATGGGGCCGTCCAGTCGCCGGTCACGTACACGTTGATCGTTCGGTTGGCGGCCTTCATCTCTCGCGCGATGGCCCGTGCCACCGTCGCGTATCTGCGAAGCTTCTCGCCCCTGTCGCCGCCCCACTGGAGCCACCATTCATTTCCCACCAGCCAGTGCTTGACCGTGTCGCCATGCGCGCGCACCAGGCGGCGGGCCTGGTTCTTCAGCATGTTCAGATTGGCCGCGGTCGGATCGCCGACATAGGGCGCCGTTCTGACCACGAACGCCGCCTTGACGCCCGCCCTCTTCGCCTGCCGCACGTTCGCGCCGGGCTGTGCCGGTGATTTACTCCAGCCCGGGGTGGTGTTGGTCGCCCAATCGTAGTGTTCCGATTCCCAGCCGCCCGGGAAACGCAGCAGCCGGTATCCGAAACTGTGGAGTCCGGCGTTGAAGGCCGGGAACTCGGCGCTGGTGACCTGGCGCCATTCATTGTTCACGCCGAAGACCGTCGGCTGGATGGCCACCTTGTCGCCGGGATGAACCCAGACGTGTAGCGGGGCCTTCGCCGCGGATGCCACGGTCGGCCGCATAGGCGTGGCGGCCACCAGAGCGGCGATAAGGAGAACGGTGACGGGCACTGAACGCCTGAAGGTGCCTGAACGCTTGAGGGTGCCTGAACGCCTGAAGGTGTGATGCATGATCCCCCGTCCATGCGAGATGGTGACTCTGATCGGTCGGTCGCATATGTGGCGCGAGTGGCCACCGTCTTCGCTGTTGCCGCACTCCTGGAATGGACGTTGGAGCAGGTTTCAGACGTTGGGGCAGGTTCGGACGCTGGGGCAGGTTCAGTAGGGTGCGCCCGCCCGGCGCCACTGCTGGTTGGCGCTGCCGCGGCAGCGGTACTGGATGGCCCGCACGCCGGCCGCGGTGCTTCCGTGACGGATGTCCAGGCATTTGCCGCTGTGCCGGGCCGTGATCCGGTAGTAGCCGTCGATCCGGGTGAGCCGCCACTGCTGAGCGGCGCCCGTGCCGCAGGTCCGCTGCGTCACCCGTACTCCGTCGGCGGTCGACGATGAAGGCACGGTGAGGCACTTGTGGCTGTGCCTGGCGACGAGCCGGTGGTAGCCGTTTCCCAGCCCGAGCGCTTGCCAGTGCTGGTTCGAGCTCGCGGAGGTTCCGCAGGGCTGCTGTGCCGTCCCCGCCCCGTCGGCCTTGGAGGACCATCGCACGGCCAGGCATTTGCCGCTGTGCCGCGCGCGCAGTACCTCGTAGGCGTGACCCGAGCCGACACCGCGCACCACGCCGGTCGCGGTGTTGATCGAGACCCGCGGATACCAGCGCATCGACACCGACCGGCGGGAGGGGAACCGCAGCGGCAGCCAGACGTACTCGGAGCCGTTGATCCGGCCGCCCCAGGCGTTGGCGTTCCGATCGCCCATGTACAGGTAGGAGGTCGTGGTGCTGCCCTGCACCGGAAGGACGGAGGCGGCCTGCGAACCGTAGGCGATGCTGTCGCCGATGTTGGAATGGCGGCTCCAGGGCCCGGTGATACGTCGGGCACTGGTGTACTTGGCCTGGTTGGGCTGCCAGCCGGTGACGCCCGAGGAAACGATGAAGTAGACCCCGTCGCGTTTGAACATCGACGCCGCCTCCCGCCCGACGCCGCGCAGGGTGGCCACCCTGGCGGCGGGCCTGCGGTAATCGGAGGTCAGGCGGAAGATGGTGAGATCCTTCTGATCATTGGTCGTTGAGATCAGGTAGGCCCTGCCGTCGTCGTCACGGAACACGCTCATGTCGAAGGATTTGACGCCGAGGGGCCGGAAGCTGCCCCGGTAGGTGTAGTCGCCGTCCACCGTGGCGGAGGTGGCGACCGCGACCCGGCCCTGGCGGAAGTCACCCTCCTTCTTCTCCTTGCGCATCCACAGCACGTACCGCCTGGTGCGGGCGTTGTAGATGACCTTGGGCCGCCAGAGGCCGGCCACGTTCAGTTCGTCGGCCGAGGCCTGGGTCAGCACGTGGTTGCGGAACCGCCAGGTACGCAGGTCGGCCGAGCGGTACACCGAGATGAACCGGAAGCGGTTGGTGGAGTGCGCGTTCTGGCCGAACCAGTAGTAATGGCCGCCCACCTTGATCATGCCGCCGGCGTGTGCGTGCACGACCTTGCCGCCGGCACCGATGAACCGCGTTCCATTGGTGATCGTGACGGCCGCGGCGCCGGCCCCGCCGACGGCCGCGATCCGCGGTCGCGGCGGGGCGGCCGCCGGCCGGGGCGGAACGCCGAGGACGGCAGGGCTGATCAGCGCGGAGCCCAGCACGGCAGTGCCGAACAGCGCGGACGGGGTGCCGGCGGTGCGGAGCGGCATGGGCCTCACCCTCACTGTGGGATAACCATCAGTAGTTGAGTCGATTCAATTAGTAACCATGGACGGGCGGGGCCGCGTCACTACCGGCACGGTGACACCCCTATGCCTCCCGGCTCGGGCGCGACGTCATGGCTCGAGGTCGCGGAGCCGGTCGATGATCCGGCGATCCCGCTCGCCGCCACGGACGGCCAGGGTCTTCACGATGCTCTCGATCGTGGCGACCGGAATCCCGGTCCGCTCGATCGCCGTGTCCCGCAACTCGGGCCAGGTCACGCCGAGCGGTTCGTAGGTGGCGTCCAGGATCAGCCCGCCGCGCCGTGCTCGCAGGTAGAACCGGCCGGCGATGTCCTCGGGAAGCGGCGGTACCGGGTCTCGCCATGACCACACCCGCCACTCCGGCAGGGCCTCGACGAAGCCCAGTAGCGTCGCCCGGTCGCCGGGGACGACGATGTCGCAGTCGGCGGGCGGCCTGCCCGTGACCCCCTCGAGCCGCTCGCCGAGGTGGAGCCGGAGTCCGAAACTCCCGATCACCACGAAGGCGATCCCGTGCTCGCGCAGCGTGCGCAGCGCGTCCACATAGACCTGTTCGCCCGGCGGGACCGTTGTCACCGCTGCGCCACCAGGAGATATTCGTGTGCGCGGTTGCTCATCAGCGGGTCACTGCTTCGCGATTTCTTGTCGTAGCACAGGATCCGCTCATCGCCCAGGGTGAAATGCCGTCCGAGCAATCGCGCCACATCCCAGGCCTGTGGCACGAAGCCACTGCTCAGGCGCAGATTCTCGGCGGCGACCACCAGGTACCCGCCGGGCCGTACAACGCGCCGCAACGCGGCGAACACGCGGTCCACTTCCGACAGATATTCCGCATAGTCGAGCCGCGTGTACAACTGTCCGTCAGTGCTGGAGTCCGCTTCCATTCCGCCCCCGAAATACGGCAGGTTGGTCAGGCACAGGTCGGCCGTTCCGTCCCGCAACGGGGGAGTGCGCGAATCCGCGCACACCATCACCTGCGGTGTCGCCTGCGGGCACCGCGCCAACCGCCGCCGGGCGGCCGCCACCCGCGCTTCGGAGATCTCCAATCCGACACCGCGCCTGCCTTCGGCCGCGCACGCGACGAGCGTGGTGCCCCAGCCCGCGAACGGATCCAGCACCACATCGCCGGGCTGTGAAAGTTCGGTGACCAGGGGCCGCATCTGCGCGACCCAGCCCTGGTCCGGGGCGGTCTCAGCGCCGGTGAACCCGGCCTCCTCGGCGGCCAGATATCGCCAGCTCCGTGTCATCGCGATTCACCGCGCTCCCGTACGGAGCAGCACGGCGGTCTCGGGATCCCAGTCGGCGCAGAGGTTCCCGTTCGCGTGGTAGATCAGCTTGTAGACGACATCGGAGTGATGGGCGTCCTTCATCACCGCGTAGTCGGAGGTCTCGAACGTGACCTCCACGGTGTTCCGCCACCGCAGCACCACGTTCCGGTAGTAGTAACCGGCGGTGCCCCGCGACGGCGTGAACTCGCCGACCGGGTCGGCTCCGACCGGCCACACCGCGTCAACGAGGTGTTCGATCGGAACGCGGTCCCGTTCGATCGTGCGGTAGGTGGTGTTGGGGCGGTACTCGTCGGCGGGCAGCCGCGACAGTTCGCGGAACACGACATCGGTCACTCCGAGCGTCCGGTGCGCCCAGTCGAGATAGCCGTGAACGGCCGCCGCATCGGCGATCCCGGCCTTCTGGATGACGCACACCAGACGGACGTGCATCGCCGAGGACGCCTCTTTGACCGTTTCCTCGAAGACGTTCTGATCGGCGACGGCCTGGCCGCGGCGGAATCGCATGATCGCGCCATTGGGCCCTGCTTCGAAGTGGTGGCGCGAGACTTCGATCCGGTCGAGCCCGAAGTCGCGGAGCAACGGGATCAGGCGCGCCCCGTGCGTCTCTCTGGAAAGCCCCGCCGTGTTGCTGTACAGCACCCTCTCGGTCAGTATCCCGCCCGCGTGCGCATGGTCGGTGAGCGCGGCGACCGTGGCCTCGAGCCAGTCCGGATCGTCGGTCGCCTCCAAACCCGACAGGGAGACGCCCAGGGGGAGGCCGCGCAGGTCGGCCAGTGCGGTGCGCAACCCATCGTGATAGTCCGAAGCGGGCCGCAGCGAGGCCGAGAGCCGGGAGGCGTCGACATGGCGCAGGGTCTCCGAGCAGAACACGCACCGTGCCGAACACGGTCGAGCCGACGCGAAGGGGGTGAACGTGACGGGCTGCGCGACGGCCCGGTCCATCCCGCCGATGCGCTGCACCACGTGCCTCTCGGGCACCGACCGGTGTTCCACCGGCACACCGGGAAACCGCGCCCCGAGATCGCTGAACATTCCTGGATCATAGGCGCCGTGGCTATGAGCAGCGGAGTCGGTGGATCGAGGCGCGATCTCGCGACCTCGAACCGGGACACCCCGCTCGCCGCCTCAGGGGCGTGCCGATGTCAGGTGAGCGTAGGCGGCGGCCACAAGCGGACACGGGATCGGTCCTGATTTTCCCAGTGAACACTGGCGTTCTTATGGCACTCGTTCGGATGATGTTCGCCATGAGGTCACTCCCCGCCCGGCTGGCCGCCGCGGCCATCGCGTTCATCGCCCTGGCCCCCGTGTCCGCCGTGCACGCCGCGCCCCCGCCCGCCACGCTGAAGGACGTCCCGCTGCCGTTCCTGTGGCCCAGGGCGTGGACCGGCAGCGTCGCCGCCGTCTCCGACACCGAGGCATGGGTCGCTGGAGGCCAGGGATACATCGGCGACAACACCGGCAACCCGGTGGTGCGCCGCCGGATGGGGTCGCAGTGGAAGGAGTATCCGCTCAGGGGCTGGTCCGGCAACGGCGGCATCTCAAAGGTCGTCGCGTACGGCACCGAGGTCTGGGTGTGGGGCCTTCAAGATGGGGAGCGCCTCTACCTGGCGCGGTTCGACGGCACCGCGTTCCAGCCCGTCGCCCCGCCGCCCGACGGCATCCTCGACTACGACACCCGCCTGTGGGCTAATCCGGCCGGGGTGTGGATCCAGATCCAGGTACCGGGCCCTGGCAACACGGTCCTGCCCGCGCTGTTCCGGCGGGTCGGCGACGCCTGGGTGGCGGACCCCGTCGCCGGCCGGTTGTGGCACGGGGTCGGGGACCTGCAGGGGCGCAGCGCCACCGATGCCTGGACCGGAGGTTGCCGCTCCAACCCCGACACCGGAAGCAGCGAATCGGTGGCCCTCGGTTGGAACGGCTCCAGCTGGACGGTGCTGCCCCCGCTCCCCACCGCCACGTGCGTCACCAGCGTCGCGCCCGCCGAGGGCGGCACGGTCTGGGCGCTCGCCTGGGACACCCTGTACCGCTGGAACGGAACGACGTGGACCGCGGCCCCCGCCGGCACCCTGGACGGCCACGGCGTGAAGGTGAGACTGGACAAGGACGGCAACCCGCTCGTGGCCGTCATCCGACCGAGGCAGTACGGTCGCGCGCCGCTGCTGCGGTACGCGGGCGGCGGCTGGCAGACGTTCACCACCCCGGTCGAGACATGGACCCACGACGTCTCCGTCGCGCCGAGTGGACGGATCTGGCTGGCGGGGAGTACGCGGATCGATTCGCCCCTGTTGCTCTCCTCTCCCTGACGGCCCGTCCGCGTACACGTGCAGGCGCTCGCGTCGTCTCTGGAGTCCACCGGCACCTCCGGCACCTGATGGCGCGGTCTTGACCTGCGGCGATATTGATTTTGTACGAGTTTGCCTTCTATCGACGTTCGGAGTAGCTTGTCGGCCACCAAAGCGCCCGCCAGGCGCTTTGGTCCTATATGCCCCAAGAGGCGCGATGACCTCACCTGACACCGTCGGGTGAGACGGGGGCGCGACCCACGCGTCACCCCGCATCCTTCCTGCCGCGCCCGGTCTCTCCGAGACCCGATCGTCAGGCCTTCCCATGCGCACGCCACGGCGTGCGGGGCCCGAGCGCGCCGGCAACCGCTCTCAGAGCACGCGGCCCTCGCATGGCCGCACAACCCCATCAGCGCCGCTCTTTCGCGCACGGGACACCAGAGTCCCGTGGACGGGCCCAGTGCCCAACGATCGCAGCGGCAACGCCGAGTCCGCCGTCAAGGCGGAGCCGGGGACCCACGACGTGCCGGACTCCGAACGTCCGCACAGGGGTGAGTCGGCCTGTTCCAGGCCGTAGGGCGACTTCCACGTCCGAACCCGTCAGCTAACCCGGCAGGCGTCTTGGAAGCCAAGGAGTCCCCTTGAAAGGCAAGCACAGCAAGAACCGCGTGAACCCCAAGGCCGTCGGCGCACTGGCCGGCCTCGCCTTGGCCGGCGTGGTGGCGACGACCGCCCACGCTTCGGTCCAGTCCTCGGAGCCGGGCAGTGCGGACCGGGCCGCCGCCGCATCGACGCTCTCCGCGAAGGAGTCCGCGAAGAAGCCGGACTCCACGAAGTCGGACACCGGGAAGTCGGACACCGGGAGGGAGGCGGACGGTGCGCGCGACGACCGCTCCGACGTGATCACCCGGGCCAAGACCTGGGATCCGCACACCGACCGGAGGGTCCCCTACAGCCAGACCGACTACCACGACGGCTACCGGACCGACTGCTCCGGCTACGTGGCGATGGCGCTCGACCTGCCCAAGCCCGGCCCGAACACCGTGGGCCTGACGGCGTCGCGGTACACCGAGCGCATCAAGATGTCCGAACTGAAGAAGGGTGACCTCGTCATGGACGCCGAGGGCACCAACACGACCCGGCATGTCGTCATCTTCGAGAAATGGGCCGACGAGGACCGCACGTCCTACTGGGCCTACGAACAGCGCGGCAGGTACGGCACCGACCACCGGACGCGCGACTACGGACTGTCGTCCGGTAGCGAGTACACGGCGTACCGGCCGAAGAAGCTGTGAGGAGACGGTGACAGAGCGCCTGGCCGGGACGTCCCGGCCAGGCGTTTCGCTGTGCAGGCCGGAGCGTCGTCGCGTGCTCCGGCCCGTCGTCGCGGCCGTTCACCTGACGTCGGCGGGGAGGACCTTCAAAAAGGCCCCGGCGATCTGCCGGTAGCCCGCCGGGGTCGCATGGCCGTCGTTGTCGCTGCACTGGGACGTCCATGTGCAGATCCGGGCCACGGCCAGGGGAACGGTGCCGTACGGAGGCACCGTCACCTTCGTGGTCAGGTCGTGGCCGGCGAAGGCGCCGTTGACGTCGGCGACCCTGAACCCGCCGGCGAGGTAGACGGCGTGCTCGTAAGTGTTGAAGACGTCGACGACCGGTATCGAGGCGAGCGCGGCCGCTTTTCCGCCGGGGTTCGCCACCCAGGACGCCAGGCCGGGGTTGTAGTAGTTCATCGCGGCGTAGACCGGGGTGCCGCCCCCGGCCAGCCGCACCCGCGCGGTGATCTGCGGCAGGTTGGCGATCATGGAGCCGATGCCTTCCAGCGCGCAGCCCGCGTCGATGCCACCGCCGGGCAGGCAGGTGTTGGTGTCATTGGCTCCGATGTTCAAGGTGACGTACCGGACCCGGCCGGCGTGCGACTTCAGGAAGGACTCGGCGGCGGCCAGTTGGGAGCCGGCCGCGTACCGGCAGATGCCCCCTTTGAGCATCGTCGTGGTGGTCTCCCCACCACAGCCGAGTTTCACCAGTTTCAGCCGGGGCTGGCGTGCCGTCAGTGCGGCATGCAGGCGGTCCGTGTAGCCCTGGTCGGTTTCGCCTAGTCCGAACTGCGCGCCCACGGACAACGAGTCGCCGAGCGCGAGGTAGTACTCCGGGGTGGTCGCCGCGGCGGCCGGACCCGTCAAGCTCGTCGCCACCATCGCGGTGACCACTGTGGCCATCGTCTTGAACAGGCGCATCCCAGCTCCAGAGTGCTCGGTGCGAGTGCGCGCCGTCCGGTGGCCGGACGGCGGTCGCCCATCGCCGCCGAATCTAGCAGACACTCGTGTCTATTTGGCTTGATCCATGCGACCTGGACTCTGTGGCCCGGTCCATGTGGCCCGGTCTCTGTGGATCGGCCGCGTGGCCGGCGGCGGCCTCGGCACGGTCACGCCTTCTTCACCCTCGATACCGCCCCCGTTCACCGCACCCATCTCTGACAGACGCTACTGTCTTTTTGGAAGTCGACAGAAGGGATCGGTCATGGGGAACAGGACGGACAAGGCGTGGAGTGCCTACAACATGGTCTACGTGGGCCTTGCCGGGGTGATAGGTGTCGCGTTCATCGTCCTCGCGATGATCGACCCCTCCGGGGCCGGCACCAACCTCATGTACGCTCTCGCGGCATTCGTGGCGGGCGGCGTCCTCTTCTACCTGAATCGCAAGAAGGCGGCCCAGGGCAACGGAGGGTCTCAGCGCGGTCCGCGCTGACGGCTCCGGCGGGCGCGACCCCGTTCGGGCACGCTCCCGATCATGATCGAGACCAGCAGCACGAGCCCGGCGACCGCCACCACCTGGCTCTGTCCCACCGCGGGCAGGTCCGCCTTGGGGCCGCGGACCGGCGCGAAGCGTCCCTGCGGATCGTGGACGATCCGGATGCCGTCCCCGCGCTCGTACCCCTGGCAGTCGGCCGCGAATTCGCGCGGGATCGTGCGGCCGTCGGGCAGGCGGAGCGTGCAATGGTGGTTCTTGGGGCCACGGCCCCCCGTCGTCCAGGTCCGCTCCACGACCGCCTCGGCGTCGACGCCGACCAGCGTCATCGCGACGCTCGGCGCGGCCACGACACCGACGAAGAAGAGGCCGAACATCGCCAGAACGCCGAGGGCCAGCGGCACGCCCTTGAAGCGCAGTGGCCGCCGCGTCCCGTACAGCCACAGCAGCGCCACCAGCGCTGCGCTCATCACGGGGACGGTGATCAGAGCTGCGGCCGTCGTGCTCCACCACAGGCTGCCGGCCGCAGCGAGCGCGAACCCGAGCAGGGTCGTACCGAGCACCAGGCCGCCGCGCAGCACGGCGGAACCGACGACGGTCGGCTCGCGGCCGGCGCGCAGCGCCCGGAGCCTGCCCAGGATCGTGCCCATCGGTGCTCAGCCCTCCGACTCGACGGCGTGCTCCACGAGGCCGAGGAACGCGCGGTTCATCGCCGCCACGTCCGCCGGGCCCGCCGCCCGCCGCCCGGTGAGCAGCGCGTAGCCGTACATCGCCTCGACGGCGAGGGCCACGACGGACTCGCGGGCCGTCGTCGTGAGCCGGGCGACCAGCGGGTTGCGGTGGTTGAACACCAGGGTCGGACCGGTCCGCCCGACCTGCTCGGCGGGTTCCTCGGTGAACTCGGCCCAGACGCTGTCGGCGGGTGGCGGATCGAGCGACGGGCCGCCGCCGGCCAGGAACAGCACCGGCAGCTCCGTAGGAGCGAACGACCGCAGCGCCGGGACGCACCCACGGGCCTTCAGCGTCCGTTCCGCGACGGCCAGGAAGTCCCGCGCCGCGAACTCCACGGTCGAGTCCACCCGGTCGAACCGGGTCGCCAGGTCCGCCGGGTCGAGCCGCCGCACGACCAGCTCCGGGTCGAGCAGCCGCAGCCGCTGCAGCACCTGGGTGTAGTACGTGTAGCCGCCGTTCACGAGCCCGATGCCCTGCGCGGCGGCGATGCCCGCGTACTGCTGGAACTCCTCGACGTTCAGCGTGTACCGGATGTCGCGGTGCCGTGCCCGGAACCGCGTGAGCGGCATCTGGCCCTCGCCGGTGTCGAACGGGATCCATTCGTCCACGATCCGCAGCATCTCGACGTCGTGCACCGCCAGCGCCAGCACGCCCCGGTAGTGGACGTCCAGGAACGCGCGCAGCCGCTCCGGCTCGGTCACCGAGGTCCGCACCAGCCAGCCCCGGATCTGCTCGCCGAGCCGGTCCCGCACAGTGGTCAGCAGGCCGTCGTCGTAGAGCTGCTCGCGGCTGGCGGTGGGCCGCAGCTCCGTCGCGTCCACCACGCACCGCACGAAGAACGCCCAGTCCGGGAGCACCTTTTCGACCCGGTCGCCGACCAGCATCCGGCGCAGGTACACCCGGTGCTTGGGCGGGTCGCTCGGATTGGTCTCGCGTGGCAGCACGTACGCGACGCCGCGCAGCCCCGCCTCGGGTACGTCCAGGTCGATCGCGTCGAACGGAACCGTGCCGAGCACGGTCGTCCCGTGCCGGAGCAGGGCGTCCCGGCGCGCGCCGGGACCGTCGTGCCGGGTCTCCCACGGCGGGTCGCCGTCGTCGATCCGGACGTCGTTGAGCCGGACCTCGTACGGCAGGTAGGACCCGTAGTGCCGGACCAGCTCCCGGACGGTCGACTCCTCCAGCCAGTGCCCGAGGTCACGCCGGGGCCGCAAGGTGACGGTCGTGCCGGGCTCGTTCCGCTCGGACCTCTCGACGGTGTAGCGCCCCTCGGCGTGGCCGCGCCAGCGGACGGCGTGCCCGCCGGTGGCACTCCGCGTCAGTACCTCGATCTCATCGGCGACCAGGAAGCAGGACAGCAGCCCGATCCCGAACTGGCCGAGGAAGTCGCTCCGCGAGAACCCCAGTTCGTCCCGCTTGGACGACCGCCCGATCGTCGCCAGCAGCTCGTGCACCTGCTCCTCGGTCAGCCCGATGCCCGGGTCGTGCACCCGCAGCGCGTCGCCGGTCTCGATCCGGATCACGGCACCCTCCACCGTGCCCTCCACCACCGTGCCCTCCACCACCGTGCCCTCCACCACCGAACCCTCCACCGTGGCTCGCGCGGTGATCGCGTCGACCGCGTTCTGCAGCAGTTCCCGCACGTAGACGCGGGGGCTGCTGTACAGGTGCCGGCTCAGCAGGTCGACGATCCCGCGCAGGTCGACCCGGAAACCATGCTCGTCCGCGACTCTCTCCTGATCATTCATCACCTCGTCGGACGCAACGGGCTTTCGCACGGTTCGTTCCGGTCGCCACCGGCCAGGGCGAACACGGCGCGCGTGTGCAGATCGGTGCCCAGCAGCGACTCCCAGCGGCGGGCGTGCGCCAGCAGGGAGGGGCGGGTGCCGTCGGCGAAGCGGGCGTAGCTCCAGCCTTCCTCGGGCGGGCAGGGCGGGTCGCAGTCGTCCCCGGGCCAGATCCACGTGGTGTCGCGGCCCGCGGCCACCATCGCCTCGGAGACGAGCGTGGCCGCGGCGTGGGCGCGCATGTGGTCGAACGTCGGATCGTTGTCGTCGTACAGCAGGTGGTAGAGGGGCAGGTTGCGCTGGATCATGTCGACGGCGTCGCCGAGGGCGCCGACGGCGATGCAGTAGCGGAGGTGCTCGGTGACGGCGGCGGCGCTCGAGGCGGTCTCGCGGGTGCGTTCGTGGACGGTACGGGCCAAGTCGGGGCGACCCGTGCGCAGGTACGGGATGAGCAGCAGGTCGCTATCGCCCGGGTCGGCGGCGAGTGCGGCGGTGTCGTCGCCAAGGTCGAGGTGCAGGCGGACACGGCGGCGTATCTGGTCGGGCGCGCGGTAGCGGTCGTGGGGCGGCAGCGCGTCGAAGGACTCCCAGGCCCTCCGCGCCCCGTCCCGGTCCCCGCCGCGCGTACGGAACGCACCGCGATACCAGCGGAGGTGATGCTCGTCGTCGGTGCCCGGACGGCGGTGGCGGTCCAGCAGATCGAGCAGCTCGTACACCTGGGCCAGGTGCAGGCCGGGGCGGTCCAGGACGCGGTCGAACGTCGTCGGGACGACCCGCCACATCCGGTCGAGCCGGTCGGCGCCGAGCAGCGCCGGGCGGGCGTCGTGCAGCCGGAACAGCTCCAGCAGGTTCCGGGCCAGCTCGAACCGCCACCCGTCCCAGTCCTCGCGGGCCAGATCGTCCAGCATCGCCGTCCGGGCCGTGCCCGCCGTCAGTGGCAGGGCCGCGAGCAGGGCGTTGTGCGTGATCCGCTGGAGCAGAGCGACACGGCGCCGGCTCGACGGCGCGGCGATCGCGCCGTCCAGCGCCGCGGTCAGCTCGCCGGCTCCGGTGGCGGGCAGATGTGCCGCCGGATGCGGGAAGGCAGGCGGTACGACCGGACGCGACGGCAGCTCGACGTGCGCGACCGGCTCCAGCGCCAGCAGCGCGCGTACCCGCTCGGACTGGAACGAGGCCCCGTCCATCTCGTCCAGCTCCTCGGCGGTATTGACGGCGTCCCAGTACAGGTCCCGTTCCAGCGCCGCATAGGTGTAGAGCGTGACATCGGCGCAGTCGGGGTCGCCGCAGTCGCAGTCCCGCAGCCACTCGCGGTCCAGCCCGCGCGCCAGGACCCGGCGGCACAGCGCCGCCCCCAGCGCCGCCACCACCATCCCGTGGAGCGATCCGCCTGCCCGGCCGCCGACCTGCAGGAAACTGTGGTGCAGCACCTGGAGGCCGCGCTCCTCGTTGCCGGTGAGCAGACAGAACTCCAGGTGGGCCAGGACGGGCTCCACCTTCTGCCCGGGCAGGTCCCAGGAGCGCTCGTGGATCGCGACGGCCTCGTCGATCCGTCCCAGCCGCAGGTACGGGACGATCAGCTGGTACTCGACCGGGACACCGTCCGTCAGCGGGACCTGCCCGGCCAGGACCGGCGCCAGCGACTCGACGGCCAGGTCGTCCCGGCCGAACCAGGCCCATATCTTGGCGTCCTCGGCCAGGATGCGGTCCTGGTAGAAGCGCCCCTTCGGCATCTCCCGCGCCCGCAGCGACCGCCAGATCCGCTCGGTCCCGGCGGCGTCACCGCGCCGCGCCGCCACCATCATCCGGGCCCTGTCCAGCTCGTACGGCACCCAGGGCAGGGCGGACGGTGCGTACCGCCCCAGCTCGTCGGCGAGCCGCAGTACCCGGTCGCCGGGATCGGGAAAGAGTTGGATGTAGAAGCCCACCAGGTCGAGGAGGCGGTACCAGAGCAACCTCACGTACCTGGGGTCGTACCGGCCGGGTTCGGCGTGCCAGGCCAGCAGGCATGTGCGCAGGACGCCCAGCCACTCCCCGGTGATCGCGCGCATCGTGCCTTCGTGCTTCTCGCGTAGCGCGTAGGCGTAGCCGAGCCGGGCGTACATCAGCACATCGGCGTCGCCCAGCGCCTCGGCCTGGGCGAGGCAGTCGGCCATCGCCGCGAAGTAGACGCCGTGATCGCTGAGCGACTTCTCCGGTTCCAGGTCATAGGCGGCGTCGATGCGCCGCAGGATCTCCTGCGCGTCGAGCATGGGTCCCATCCCTCGGGTCGGACGGATCGCCGTCGCCAAGGGCGACCATGGCGCCGTCCCGGAGCGACCGTCCACCTTCGGACGCGAAGCCCCCACGAACGGTTCGCCGAGCCGAACGCCGGCACCCGATCCAGGGCCGGAACCTGGGTCCCGGGACCCGCGAGGCGAGCGGCACGGCCACGAGAATCTCGGCGGGTTTCTGTTATCGGGCGCTGGCCCCAGGGTCTCCCAAAGCATGAATCGTTACGACAAGAGACCCGGCGATACGTTCGGCGAGGAGCGCCACGGCAGGCGCTCCGGTGCCCGGCCGCCCCAGGGCGCCCGGCCCCAGAGCGCCCGGCCCAAGGGCGGCCGGGGTTCGAGCGCGCGGTGGGCGGTGGCCGCGTCAGCAGCGGCCGTGGTCTCCATCGCCGTCGCCGGGACCGGGTACGCCCTGGCCGGCTCGGCCGAGAAGTCTCCCCGATCCCCGGCGGGAGCGGCGGACCGGGCGGAGCAGCCGGCGCCGGCGCCGGCACCGGCGACCACGACACCCGAGCGACCCGCGAAGTCCACCACGCCGACTCCGAAGCCGAAGCAGAAGAAGGCGCGCGAGAGCGCTTCGACGAAGCCTTCCCGCGCCACTCCGAGCAAGTCCCGCAGTCCGGCACGGTCACCGCGGCGTGCGGCGCCGGTCGACGCCTCGACGGCCGGGCAGGTCGTGTCGCTCACCAACGCCGAGCGCGCCAAGCACGGGTGCCGTCCCCTCACACTCGACGGCAGGCTGCAGAACGCGGCCCAGCGGCACTCGGCCGACATGGCCGCGCGGGGCTTCTTCAGCCACACCAGTCCCGAGGGCAAGAGCCCGGGGGACCGCATCACCGCGGCCGGGTACCGGTGGTCCACCTACGGGGAGAACATCGCCGCAGGCCAGCCGACTCCTTCCAGCGTCGTGTCGGCGTGGATGAAGAGCCCGGGCCACCGGGCCAACATTCTCAACTGCTCGTTCCGGCACATCGGGATCGGCCTTGCCCGCAAGGGCGGGACGCCCAATTGGACACAGGTCTTCGGGGCTCGCTGAACGTTCCCGGCCGGTCCGTCGCCACCCCGCGGTTCAGCGCGGGGTGGCGAAGACCTGGGTCCAGTACGGGCCGCCCGCGCCGGGGACGAGCCCGACGCCGGCTCGGGTGAACCGGCAGTTGACGATGTTGGCCCGGTGACCGGGGCTGTTCATCCAGGACGTCATCACGGAGGTCGCCGACCGCTGGCCCTTGGAGATGTTCTCGGCCCAAGAGCTCCAGCGGAAACCGGCGGCGTCGATCCGGTCTCCCGGGCCTTTGCCGTCCGGACTGGTGTGGCCGAAGAAGCCCCGTGCGGCCATGTCGGCCGAGTGGCGGCGGGCCGCGGTGGCCAGGCGCTGCTCCGCGCGTACCGGACCGCACCCGCGCCGGGCCCGCTGGGCGTTGACCAGTTCGATCACCTCGGTCCGGGCATCGGACGCACCGGGCGCCCGGGAGCGCCGCGGGGTCTTGCGGGGAGCGGGTTTGGTCACCTTCGCGGACGGGCGCCGGGACGGAACGGCGCCGGCCCTCTCGCCCGCTTCCGTCGCGGGTACGGGCGAGCGCGATATCGCGTTCTCGGGCCGGGGCGATTGCTCCGGCCACACCGTGATGGCGACGATCGCCATCACGACGACCGCGCCGGCGGCCGCCGCCGCTCGGCTGCCGCGCGGTAGCCGAGACCCGTGCCCGGTGGACGCGCCGACGGAGACGTCCGCCGGCATGGGCGGGAGTGAGGAGGCGGCCGCCACCAGTTCCTGCGGCGCCGATTCGAGCAGGACCGGAGTAAGCGGCACCAAGGCCAGGCCGGCCAGCAGCGCTTCGGCCGGGATCAGCCTCTCTCGCCCACGGCAGGCCCGGCAGTCGCGTACGTGCCGGGCGATCCGCTTGCGCCACAGCGGCGACGGCCTGCCGTCCCATCGGCTCGTCACCGCCGCCAGCCCCTCGCAGGCCGGCGATGCCGCCAGGGCCCGGACGACGACCCGTCCGGTGTCGAGCCGTTCCTTCATCCGCTTGACGCGTACGGCGGCGTGCCGGGGCGGCACCCCCGCCGCCACCGCCAGCTCCGCCCTGGTCAGGACCCCCGACGCCTCCTGCCACCACAGGGCCAGCAGCTCACGGTCGGGCTCCTCCAGCCAGCGCGTGGCCTCGGCGACCTCGCGGCGCTGCCCGTCCAGGCCCAGCCGGACGATCGTCGCCTCGACGAAGTCGGCGGCCGGGTCGGTCACCTGGGCGGCCTCGCCGTCCAGGCCGAGGCCCGGCCGGTCCCGCCGGGACCGCCACCGCCGGCGCACCTGGTTCATCGCGATCGCGACCAGCCAGGACCTGAAGCGCGTCGGATCGTACAGGCCGCCCAGCCCTCGCAGCGCCCGCAGCATGGTGTCCTGGACCACGTCGTCGACGTCCGCGTGCCCGTCCAGCGCACGGCCGACCACGTTGTAGACCAGGGGCAGGTACTCGCGCACGAGCCGTTCGCGCGCCGCCGCGTCCCCGGCCCGCGCGGCCACCACCAGCCGATCCAGGTCCTCCATGCCTACCTCTGCTCACCCTTCGCCTCGGACGCCTGGCGCGTCCGACCACCTCACAGGGGACCCTCCAGCCGCTCACGGATAACAGAAAACCGCCATACTCTCCCAATTCCGCGCTGCTTTCCTGAACTGCTCTCCCAAACCCACACTGCGGCTGCGGACGGGTCAGGTTCCGGCACGGTGCCGGCGCGGGGTCGAGCCGCGGACGCGTTTGAAGGCGACGCTGAGGGCGAAGGCGTTGGCGTAGCCGACCTGGCGGGCGATGGTGTCGATGGTCGCGTCGGTCTGGCGGAGCAGGTCGGCGGCCCGCGTTATGCGCCAGCCGGTGAGGTAGGTCATCGGCGGTGCGACCGCCGACGCGCTGCTCGCCGCCGCCACCGGGGACGGCCTCTACCCGGTGTTCGCCGCGTCGGCCGACGTCGAGGCGCCGATGGCCGCGACCCGCGACATCGGGGCAGAGGCGGCTCGGGCGCTGACGCGGGCCTGCCGCCGCTGCTGGCCGACGAGCTCGTCGAACTCTACGACGCCGAAGAGAGTGGCCTGCTCCAGCCGCGAGGCGACCGCCGAGTCCGCTGCACCACCGAGATCGAACGGACGCTGCGCCACGTCGTGGGCGTCGCTGCCTGAACCCGCACGCACCCGGACGGCGCGGCCGACGGCCTCACCCGGCGGCATCAGCGTCCCGCGCTGATGCTGGCCGGGTGGACCGGACGGTCAGGCGCCGTACCCGAGGATGGCCTTGGTCTCGAGGTACTCCTCGAAGCCGAACGCGCCCCATTCACGGCCGTTGCCCGAGTGGCCGTAGCCGCCGAACGGCGCGTTGAAGTCGGGGCCCGCGCCGTTGAGGTGGACGTTGCCGCTGCGGATGCGGCGGGCCATGGCCCTGGCGCGGTCGGTGTCGCCGGAGATGTAGCCCGACAGTCCGTAGACGGTGTCGTTGGCGATGCGCACGGCGTCGTCGTCGTCCTCGTAGCCGATCAGCACCAGCACCGGCCCGAAGATCTCCTCGCGGGCGATGGTCATGTCGTTGGACACGTGGGAGAACACGGTCGGCCGCACGTAGTAGCCGGTCTCCAGGCCGTCGGGCTTGCCGGGGCCGCCGACCTCGACCTTGGCGCCCTCGCCGACGCCCTTCTCGATGAGCTGCTGGATGCGGCCGTACTGGGTGGCCGACACGACCGGGCCGATGGTGGTGGTCGCCTCGCGCGGGTCGCCGACGACGATGCCGGCGGCGGCCTCGGCGGCGATGGCCGCGGCCTCGTCCATCCGAGCGGCGGGGACGAGCATCCGGGTCGGTGCGTTGCACGACTGCCCCGAGTTCGTGCACATGTTGGCCATGTCGCGCGTGATGACCGTCTGGAGATCGGCGCCGTCCAGGATGATGTTGGCGGACTTGCCGCCGAGTTCCTGGGTGACGCGCTTGACCGTCGGGGCCGCGGCGCGGGCGACCTCGATGCCGGCGCGGGTGGAGCCGGTGAACGACACCATGTCGAGGTCGGGGTGCGCCGACAGCGGGGCACCGACACCGAGGCCATCGCCGTTGACCAGGTTGAACACGCCCGCGGGCACGCCGGCCTCGTCCATGATCTCGGCGAACAGGATGGCGTTCAGCGGCGCCACCTCGGACGGCTTGAGCACCATCGTGCAGCCCGTGGCCAGGGCCGGGGCGACCTTGCAGGCGATCTGGTTGAGCGGCCAGTTCCAGGGGGTGATGAGCCCGCAGACCCCCACCGGCTCTCGCACGACGAGGCTGCCGCCGATCTGGCTCTCGAACTCGAAGTCGGCGAGCACCGCCCGCGCGGTCCCGAGGTGCCCCAGCCCGGCGAGGGCCTGCGCGGCCTGGGCGAGGGACAGCGGCGCGCCCATCTCCTGGCTGATGATGTCGGCCAGTTCGTCCAGGCGCCTGCTGTACACGGCGATGACGCTGTCGAGCAGGTCGAGCCGCTCCTGCCGGCTGGTCTGCGAGAACGTCTCGAACGCGGCCCTGGCCGCGGCGACGGCGGCGTCGACGTCCTCGGCGCCGCCCATCGCGATGGACGTGATGGGCTGTTCGGTGGCCGGGTTGATGACGTCGATCGTCTTGTCGGTGAGCGGCGCGACCCACTGGCCGCCGATATAGAACTGCTTGACGTGCTCCACGGACTTCCTCCTCGCGGTCCCGGGGTACCGGGGCCTGTCCGGGGCGCGGGCGGGTGCGCCGCGCTGGAAGCGTCCGGCCGCCCGACGCCCCGCCCTTCGACGATCGATATGGGGCTGACCATCATGGACGTTGCACAGACAACATACGGAACGGAGCGTCCATCGGTAAACGGTTGTTCAGCCATGGTGTTCAGCCATCGGACGCCGCGCGCCCTTCACCGTGCCGCCGCTCCCGTGCGGACGGCCGAGCCCGCCGGGGCCGCCTTCCGCGTGACAGGGCGGCGCCGGACCGGCAGGCCGAGCGTCGGGTTGGCGACGCCCCAGGCCGCGCTCTTGCAGATCACTTCCTTGTAGGCGGCGGCGAGCCTTCCGGTCAGGACCGCGCGCCGGGCGCGGTCGTCCGCGGTGACGTACTGGATCAGGCCCTGCTTGCGGCCCAGCGAGATGCACTGGTTGAAGTAGCGGATCGACGCTTTGGGGAGCTTCCGGCCGGTCAGGCGCGCCGCGATCGCGTCGGCGGCCTTCCAGGCGGCCGGGGTGCCCGAGGCGCACGACATCCGCAGCGGCTTGTCCCCGGGGCCCATCGCCAGGGCGGCGTCCCCGATGGCGTACACGTCCGGGTGCGAGACCGAGCGCATGGTCTCATCGACCACGATCTGCCCGGTGCCGCTGACCTCCAGGGTGGTCGCCTTGGCGATCGGGTGGACGGCGAAGCCGGCGGTCCACACGGTGACGTCGGCGGGGATGGCCGTGCCGTCGGCGGCATCGACGCGGTTCCCCTCGACGCCGGTGACGGCGGTGTGCTCGTGGACGGTGATGCCGAGCTTGCCGACGACCTTGCGCAGGTGCTCACGGCCCTTGGGGGCGAGCCAGTCGCCGAGGGCGCCGCGGACGGCCAGCGCGACGTCGAGGTCCGGACGGGCCTCGGCGATCTCGGTCACGGCCTCGATGCCGGTGAGGCCGCCGCCGACGACGACCACGGTCTGCCCGGCGCCGAGGCGGGCCAGGCGCTCGCGCACCCGGAACGCCCCGGCCCGGCTGGCGATCTCATTCGCGTGCTCCGCGGCGCCGGGGACGCCGTGGGAGTCCCAGCCGCTGCCCAGCGCGTACACGAGCGTGTCGTAGGCCAGCTCTTCGTCGCCGTCCACGCCGGTGACGGCGACGGTCCTGCGGTCGACGTCGACGCCGGTGACCTTCGCGAGCCTCAGTTCGACGCCGGTGCCCGCGAACATCTCGCTGAACGGCCGTTCCTTGAGGTCCTGGCCGGTGGCCAGCTGGTGCATGCGGACCCGTTCCACGAAGTCGGGCTCGGCGTTGACGAGGGTGATGGCGACGTCCTGGCGGCGCAGCCGCTTGGCGAGGCGGCCGGCGGCGGAGGCTCCGGTGTATCCGGCGCCGAGGACGATGATCCGGTGCTCCATTTTCCTGCCCCTTGTCTCGGTGGGTTCGACCCTTGAACCGGGCGGCCCGCCGTTTCCTGACAGGAATGCACTGTGAAGCACCTCACATGGAGGTCGGTAGGGCGTGGAAGCAGAGGCGTGGACGGCGGGCTGGGTATCAGAAGGCGTGGATCAGGGGCTCGCCGTGGTCGGAGGCCGCCCAATGCGCCGTCGTGCGTTCCAGCTTGTCGGGGTTGACCTGGCTGCGGGCCGCGGCGATGCCCTCGGCGGTGACCTCCAGGCACATGACGCCGAAGACCCGTCCGTCCACCACGGCCACGACGGCGGGATCGCCGTTGGCGGTCGAGGCGTACACCTCGGCGGTACCGCCCAGAATGGCGTGCTTGGCCTTCCCGGGCTTGAACAGCCCCCGCAGGAACTTCGCGACCGCGACGGCGCCCTCGTACGCCCTGGCGCGGGCCGGGACCTTCCCGCCGCCGTCGCCGATCGCGGTGGAGTCCTCGGTGAGCAGGCGCACCAGCGACTCGGTCCGGCCACTGGTGGCGGCCGCCAGGAACTCCTCGACGATCCGCCGGGCGGCGGTCTCGTCGATCTCGACGCGGGCCCGGTCGTCCGCGACGTGCTCCTTGGCGCGGTGCAGGAGTTGCTGGCTGGCGGCCTCGCTGATGCCGAGGATCTCGGCGATCTCCCGATGCGGGTAGTCGAAGGCGGTCCGCAGCACGTACACCGCCCGCTCGCCGGGGGAGAGGCGCTCCATCAGCGTGAGGACCGCGTACGACACCGATTCACGCTGCTCGGCGGTGTCGGCCGGGCCGAGCATCGGGTCCCCGGCGAGCAGCGGCTCGGGCAGCCATTGGCCCACGTACGTCTCGCGGCGCGCCCGGGCGGAGGTGAGCTGGTTGAGGCACAGGTTGGTGAGGACCTTCGTCAGCCATGCCTCCGGGACCTCGATGCGGTCGATGTCGGCGGCATGCCAGCGCAGGAACGTCTCCTGTACGGCGTCCTCGGCCTCCCCGGCGGAACCGAGCATGCGGTAGGCGATGGCCTCCAGGCGCGGCCGGGACGCCTCGAACCGGTCGACATCCTGCGCAGTCGAGCTCATGCCCCCGATCCTAATTCCCACCCAGGAACCGGCAGCGCTCGATGTCGGGGTGCCACCGGCGCACCCGCCCAGACGAGACCGTTCAGGATCTCAAGGGAGACCGTGCAGGATGGCCTCCCGCACGTCGTCATTGGCGAGGTAGTGCCTGGCCCCGTGCGCGGCCCACTCGCCCACGACCACCTCGGCGTCGTGGCCTATGCCGTCGAATTTGAGCGCGAGCGTAGGCGGTACGGCGACGAAATCGCCGATGTCTGCCAGGTTGACCCAGCGGCGTACCCCCGGAGGACGGCTGCCACGTCCCCCCTCAGGAGACGGCTTGAGCCGGTCGAACACCACGGTCGGCATACCGAGCGGGCTGCCCAGCGTGATCAGCAGGTCGACATGGAGGTCCGGCCGGCTCCAGAGCGTCTCGTAGGCGATGACACTGCCCAGGGAGTGAGCGATCAGGACGCGCGGGCGGTGCTCGGCGACCGCCGCGGCGAGGGTCTCCTGGGTCCGGGCCCGTCGCCGCGGCTTGGACTGGTAGCAGTTGACCTCCCGGCAGAACGCCATCGCCAGGACCCGGGCCTGCGGCCCGAATCTTCGAGTGATCATTTCCGCCGCGGCGCGCGCCCGGACGGTCCGGGTCCCCTGGGCGATCGGGACCGGTCCCCCCGATATCCGCTCGGTCAGCAGGTCGCCGACCATGATGAGCATGTCCTGTTCGTCGTCGTCGAGCGTTTCCGGATCGTCGGGTGATTGCGCCGTTCCGCGATGCAGCAGATGTGAGTAGTAGCAAACGCGCAAGGCCGCGTCGGAGGGCAGGACGCCACCGAGCGCCTCGGCCCAATCATCGGTCATCGCAGCGGCGGCCGCGTCCGCGTTCTTTCGATGACCAGAGTAGTAACCGTGGTTCCAGATGCCATGGATGCCGAGTATCGAGTTCACGACTCCTGTGTATCCCGCGGCGGGGATGCCGCCATGAGTCCGGCGGCGGGTCTCCGCTCGGCGCGAGTACCCACTCGGCCTGAGTACTCAGGGTGTGGTTTCGAGCAGTGACAGCATGCGACGCACCGCCCTTGTCTCAGAGGCGCTCAGCGGCTCGGTATCCGGAGCGGTCTCACCGCCGGTTCCGGTTTGCCGCAATGCTCGCCGCAGCGATTCCCGAGCCCGTTCGGAACGTCCGGCCATCGCGGCGATCCGGCCCGCTCGCGCCAAGGTACGGGCCCGGTCCGGAGAAAGGGCCAGGGCGTTCTGCAGTTCGGTGTCCGCCTCGTCGAAGCGGGTGAGCAGTGCCAGGCTCAGCGCGCGCGCCGATCGTATGTCCGCGCGTTCGCCCGGAAGCAGGTCTCCGTCTCCTTCGCCGGTCCGGGCAAGGTCGAGGGCCCGGTCCAGATCGGTGAGCGCCGCAGTGTGCAGGCCCATCTCGGCACGGACCTGACCGCGTCCGGCCAGTGCCCGTACGGCGCGGCGGTCCTGCCGGAGCGCCTGGCCGAACGTGACCTCGCCGTCCGCCGGGTGGCCGGCACGCCACAGGGCGTATCCGAGCCCGGTCAGCGCGGTCGTGTTGGTCGGGGCGCGCTCGACGGCCTGCCGGTACAGCCCGATGGCGGCCGCATGATCGCCGACAGCGGCGCGCAGGCTGGCGATCTGGCTCAGCACGCGCGCCACTCCGTGCACGTCCTCCAGCAATGCCAGCGGTGCCAGTGCGGCGCGGAAGCCCTCCTCGGCGGAGGCCAGATCACCTTGCCTCCAGGCGGCGCTCGCCCTCTCGAGGAGGCCGTGCGCGCGCATCCGTTCGCCGCGTTGGGCGGGCGGGCATGGCGAGGTCACGGGGGTGAAAGCGGACGAAGCGAAAACGCCGCTCATTGTGGCCCCCTGCTCGAAGGTTCGCCCCGTCGAGCCTCTCCGGTAAGGCGGCATACGTCAATCGCCGAATCGGTTCGGTTCGTCATGCCGTCGAGACCTGGGAGAGCTGCCACGACCTGGGAGTTTAGTGGAGCGCGTGGCGGCTGTGGCGCAAGTGTTACGGCTGCTTGTGGCCAGAGAAGTGTTACCCGGCACGGGAGAGAATCGGACTTCGGGGGGATGAAGGACATTATCGACTAGCTGCCTGTGAGAGCGTGAGCGGTCATACAATGACCTCTAGTTTTTTTGGTCGAGCAGTGTCGACTCTCGGGTGCGACTCCTGGAAAGCGATGTGGTGACTGGTATGACGCATGGTGCCAGTATCGGACCGGACGCGCGGCGGAATCCACGAAAGATCTGGGGCCGCGAGGTGCCCTTCCGCAACCCGCACTTCACCGGCCGTGAGACCGAGCTGGGTGTGCTGCGTCAACGGCTGACAGGTCACGCGTCCGCGCTGGTCGGCCAGCCGGCCGAGCCGATGTACGGCTTGGGCGGCGTCGGCAAGACCGAGATCGCCGCCGAGTACTGCCACCGCCACGGCGATGACTACGACCTGGTCTGGTGGATCAGGGCCGAGCAGGAGGAGACCATCCGCAACGCCCTGGTCGCGCTCGGCAGCCGGATGGGTCTGCCCGAGTTCCACAGCCAGGAGCGCGACTACGCCGCCGGAGTCGTCCTGGACGCGCTGCGCGTCGGCGATCCGTACGAACGATGGCTGCTGGTGTTCGACAACGCCGAGATGCCCGATGTGGTGTCACGCTTCCTGCCTCAGGGGACGGGTCACGTCATCATCACCTCCCGCCTGTCGGAGTGGCAGACGTCGCTGCGTTCGAAGGGCCTGGAGATCTCCGAGTTCGACCCCGCCGAGACGGTGGCGTTCCTGCGCCGGCGCGTCGACCGGCTCGCCGAGACCGACGACCGGGACGAGAACGGCCGCCGTGTCGCCGAGGCCACCCGCCTGGGCGACACGCTGGGCAACCTGCCGCTCGCCGCCGAGCATGCCGCCGCCTACCTGGTCGAGACCGGCACGCGGGTGGAGGACTACCTGGAGTCCTTCGACAAGAACGCGCACGACCTGCTCGGCCACGACGTCGACATCTACTATCCGCACGCGGTCGCCACCACCTGGAGCGTGTCACGCGCCTCCTTGACTCCTGGGGCGGGGGCGCTGTTCCAGCTGCTGGCCTTCTTCGCGCCCGAGCCGGTCTCCGAGGAGATCCTCGTCCGTCCCGGTCACGCCCAGCAGATGCCCGAGGATCTGCGGCCGGTGGTCGAGGACCTGGCCGAGCTCCGCCGCGCGGCCCGTGAACTGGCGCGCTTCTCCCTCGTCCGGATCTACGGCCTGCGCAACGTCGTGCAGATGCACCGGGTGGTGCAGCGGGTCACCCGGAGCAGGCTGGAGAAGGAGAACGCCGGTGAGGCGGCGGACTACCGGACCGCGGTGCACACTCTGCTGGGCGCGTCCGACCCCGGCTCGCCGGACAACGAGGCCAGCGACGCGTTCTACGAGCGCTCCTTCCAGCATCTGATCCCGTCCGGATCCCTGGAGTCCCGGGACACGATCGTCCGCGCGCTCATCATCAACCAGGTCCGCCGCATGCACCTGCGGGGCGGTTATCGAGAGGGACTGCTGCTCGCCGAACGCGCTCTCGGCGTCTGGCGGGCCGAACACCGCGACGACGATCTCCAGGCGCTGGCCCTGCTGGTCGAGTACGCGACGACACTGCGCCTGCTCGGCAGAATCGACGAGTCCTACGAATTGAACCGGACGGCCCTCACCGGCCTGGTCGAGGGCTTCGGCGAGGAGAACGAGGTCTATCTCAAGGCCGCCCGCAACCATGTGCAGGGGCTGCGGTTGCTGGGCCGGTACCAGGAGGCTTACGAGTTCGACAGCGGACTGCTGCAGTTGTACGAGCGTGTGTTCCGTCCCGAGCACGTCGAGACGCTCAATCTGCGTAACAACATCGCCATCGATCTGCGCTGCCTCGGCCGGTTCGAGGAGGCCCTGCGCTACGACCAGGAGAATCTCACGCAGCGCCTGCACGCGTTCGGACCGACCAACACCATCACGCTGACGTCCAGGTTCGCGGTGGCGCGGAACCTGCGCCGCCTGGGGCGCTATGAGGAGTCGCTCGACGAACTCCGGGCTCTCGTCCGTATCGCCGCCTCCGAGGACAAGTCCTGGGGGACGATCCGGATGCTGTCGGAAACGGATCTGGCGGTCTCGCTGCGCCGTCTGGGCCACTACGCCGAGGCGCGCGCTCAGGGTGAAGAGGCATACCAGCGGCACCTGTCGGTCTTCGGCCCCACGCACCGCCAGACGCTCCAGGTCGCGGTCAACCTCATCAACGACCGGCGGCTCGCCGAGGATCTGCCCGCCGCCGACGAACTGGGCCGCGCGACCCTGGCCGGGCTCCAGAAGGTGGCGGGGCACGAGCACCCCAACACCCTGTCGGCCGCGGTGAATCTGGCGGTCGTGCTGCGCCTGCGCGGCAATCCGAACGAGGCCCGGGAGCTGGACGAGCGCGCGTTGGAGATCTTCGAGCGCGATCTCGGCCCCCGGCATCCCAGCAGCCTCGTGGCGGCCACCAATTTCGCCAGTGACCTGAACGCGACCGGCGATGTGCGCCGCGCCCGCGACCTCGGGGAACGGGCCATGGAAGCCGGCACGGCCGTGCTGGGCGCCGATCATCCGGCCACCCTGGCCACGGCCGCCAACCTCTCGATCGACCGGCAGGCGGTCGGCGACGAGGAGGCGGCGGCCGCGCTCTACGACGAGGTGGTCACCCGGTACCACCGGGTTCTCCCCGAGCACCCGCAGACGCGCCTTGCCGTCCAGCGCGGCAGGATCAGCCTGGACATCGAGCCGATGGCGACCTGACCCGGCCGGCCGACGTGCCTCAGGACCGAGCCCCGTCCCGGTGGAGCGCACGGTGGGAGGCCGCGGCCGCGTCCGCCTCGCGGAGGACGTCGGCGGGCACGCCGCCCGGACCGGCCAGCTGGTCGGCCCATGCCGAGAGCCGTTCCTCCATGGCCGAGCCGAGCACCCTGCCCACGTCCGTGAGTGCCGGATCGGTCCGCAGCTCCCGGACGGTCTGCAGCGTCGGTGTCACCCACCGCGCCAGCCGCCGGTCGGCGAGCGCGCGGTCCGCTTCGGGCCCGCAGCGGCGATGCCGCCGCCAGAACGCGCAGATGCCCAGGTAGGCGAAGCATCCGTGCAGCCTGCCGGGCAGCGGGCGCGGATCGTCCCTCCAGGGGGCGTATCTGGTCCGGCCCGCTCCGTCGGTCAGCGGAGCGAGGTCGTCGATGGCGACGAGCACCAGATGCTGGAATTCGTGGACGAGATTCTCGGCGAAGGCGAGCGGGTCGGCGGGCAGTGACAATCCGACCGCGCCGAACGCGGACCCGAAGGTGGCGCTGACCACCTCGCCGTTCGGACCGCTCCTGAGCGGGACGATGGTGCTGATCCCGGCTTGTACGGCGGCGGCCGTTCGCGGATGGAATGTCACGAGCAGCCGCCAGCAGGCCGCGAACCGTTCCCGCCAGAGGGCCAGTTCCGCGTGCTGCGGAACATCGACCGGGCATCCGTAGACATCGAGGAACGGGTCCAGACCGTCGAGCGCGATCTGGATCCGCGCATCACCGTGCTGTGCGCGGAGCACGGGAGCGTCGTTCGGAGCCGACAGGGTGGCGAAGTGGGCCGGATCGGGGCGGCCGCCCGCGGTCAGCAGCCGCAGGGAGTGCACGGCCCATACCCCGGCGGACGGCCGGGAGAAGGGGGCGTGCGCGGCGGGCGGATCGAGGCGTTCGGCCCTTTCGATGTCGCGGAACAGATCGTCCAGATCAGGATCGGCCGCTCGCCGGCGCAGTGCCTCGAAGAGCAGCTTGTTCTTGCTCGACTGCGCCGCCCGCAGCCGCTGGAGCAACTCGGGGCCCGGCCGCCCGTCGGCCAGCTCTCCCAGGTCGTCCGGGATCAGGCGGTGGTTGGCGGGCACGTGTCACGGGCGGCGGCGCCGCGATCGCGGGTCGTCCGGACAGCGGGCTCGCCTCCCGGCTGGCCGTTGTTGAAGAGCGCACAGGCGGTGGCGCGGGAATCGACGAAGCCGTCGACCACGGCCGCCAGTGCCGCGTCGTCCAGGGTACGGAGCAGAAACAACGGAGAGCCGGACAGATCGGCGATGATCGATTCGAGGTCAGGGCCGAACCGCTCCATCGGCAACCTCCTCAGCGAGAGGGAATCCCCGTGATGATACGTCAGGAGACCGCCGGAATTAATCTTCGCTTCCCGCACCTGTGTCATGTGACGCATTTCCATTCGAAGGAATTGGCCGCCCCTCGTTTAGGGCCATCCGTATCACCTCCTGCCCCATACCCATGAACACCGTGCCCGGTCCGGCCGCCAGCGCCTGCACCGATTCGGGAGTAGCGAACGTGTGGACCCGCTGCCCGGCGTCCAGATCGGTGACGGTGAGCCTGGCGTCCCGCCCGGCCGACACCGCGAGCGTCAGGTCGCCGACCGTCAGGCAGTCCAGGGCGGTGACCGGGGCACTGTGGGCACGCATCGGATCGCCGGCCTGAAGTCCCGTTTGCGGATCCCAGACGCGGAGCATCCCCTCGGCGCCGCCGGTCACCAGCCGTGGCCGCCGGTCCATGCGGACGCAGGCCAGAACGCTCGCGCGCTCGTGTTCCGGCCCGTGCCCGACGCTGATGGAGGGCAGGTCCGTCCGGGCCAGATCCCATAACCGGCAGCCACCGTCCGCGGTCAGCATCACCATCGCGGTGCGACCGCCCATGCCGGGGAGCATCCGCAGGTCCCGTGGCTCGCCATGGCCCGTGGCGAACGACAGGAGAGGGCGCTCATCCTGCAAGTCGGCGATCCTGATCACGCCCCGGCGGTCCGCGACCACGGTCACGTCGCGGCCGTCCATCCGCGCCCAGCACAGCGCACTGACCGGCCCGGACGATCCCGGAATCCGGCGGCGGACACGACCGTCGGCGGCGTCCACCGCGAAGACGTCGCCTTCCGGCCCGCTGGCGAGCAGCACGGGACGCCCCTGCAGAAATCCTGACGCCAGTGCCGAGGGTGCGAAGAGGATGTCGCTGAGCAGCGTGGCAGTTCGATCCGCGTGCCAGATGGTGAGGCGGCCTTGCCCGTTCAGAGCGGCGAAGGCTCCGGTGCCCGTGTCCGGCGAGGCCGGCACGACGGTGGTGACCGGAGCGCCGTCGCTCACCGGAGGGTTCTCAGGACCGGCGCCGGGGAGCCAGACGCGCAGGCCGTCGTCGCCGCCGGTGACGGCCACCGGATGACTCTCCCAGTTCAGGAATGCCGACGCCGTGACCGCGCCGCCGTGCCCGGCGTAGTGCTCCCTGCGCGGATGCGCGGCCCCGTCGGCGCGAGCCAGCATCACCGGTCCGCCCGCCGTTCCGACGATGCCCATCGCCGGCTCATGGCCGAGAGCGAATGCGTAAGTGGTCGGCTGGGCATCGGCCGGGAGCAGCCGTGGAAGCGACCATGGAAAGGCCATGCCCGACTCGGAAGGAGTCTGCGCCGTCTCCCCGGTGACGGGATCCCACGCGTGCAGTTCACCGTTCCGGCGCTGAACGAGAATGGAGCCGGAAGGGCCCTGCCACAGGGCGTGGGCCGGAGAATCCGCGAGATGGATCGTGGCCACCACTTGGCCGACCGAAGGCGTCAGGGAGCCTCCGATCAGGTCCGCGGCTTCGTCCGGCAGCGGACGGTGACCGGGAGTCCACAGGGAGAGCCAGCCGTCCTCCGTAGCGACCCCCAGCGCGTCATGCCCGGCATGACGTGTCGCCAGAAGAGCGGTCACCGGAGAGTTCCCGGCGACCAGTGCCGGACGGCCGAACGGCGCCATCGCGGCCAGGTCCCACCGCCGGACCGTGCCGTCGGCGCCTCCGGTCACCGCGATGCGGCGCTCGGGAGGGCCGATGCACTCGACGGCCGTGACGCACGCGGTGTGTCCGGTCCACCGTGGCCCCGCCGGCCGGGCATCGCTCAGGTCCCAAACGGTCACCGTCCCGTCCCGGCCACCGGCCACCAGGACCCGGCGGTCGTTGAGCGAGGTCACCGCCATCGCGCCGGCGGGCGCCGAGCCGAGCGCCGGTCTCAAGGGCGCGCCGAGTCGCAGATCCCATTCGCGCGGCGGCCCGTCCTCGGTCGCCACTATCACGGTCGGCCGTTCCCCGGACGAGGGCACGACGGACACCACGGCGCCGCCGTCAGGCCTGACGCTCGCCAGCAGGGCCGGGCTCACCTGGCTTCCGGTGGCCATGACGGGGCGTAGCCGCATGCCTCGTGCGAAGCCGTTGGCCGCATACGGAACACCATGTCTCGCGGCGTCCACCGCGAGGACCTGCCGGCGCTCGTCCGGGCCCAGGCGCCGGTGCCGGGGGAATGAGGTGCGGTAGATCGCGGCGAGCCGGCGGGCCTCGGCGCCGGCGGCGCCGGTCAGATGCGGCAGCAACACCGCCGGGTCGGCGTGGGCGAGGAACTCCGGATCGGTGAGCAACTCGTCGAGACGGTCCGCGGCGGCCGCATGACCGGCGGCATGCCTGGTCGCGTACGGCGTCGCGAGTCGCCAGTCACCGGTGTGCACCCGCTCGAACACCTCCCCTTCCAAACGCTCGTCCCGCAGTGCGTCGGTCAGGCTCTGGTGGTACAGCCTGTACAGCGTCGTACCGTCGACGTCGACGGTCTGCCGCAGGTAGAAGCGCGCTTCGTGAAAGGCGTCGCGGACGTCGGTGCCGCCGTCCTCCTCGAACAAGGGCAGGATCCTCTCGACCAGGTCGAGCGGCATCCCGTCGCCCTCCGCGTACGACAGGGCGGTGAGCACGGAACGCAGCCGGGGGCGATCGCTCAGCTCGATCCTGAGGACGCCCGGCAGCGTGCGCGGTACGCTGCCGCCGAACTCCGCGGCACGATCGGGATCGTCGATGGGTCGCCGGGTCAGCAGGTTGGTGTACAGCCCGGCGACCAGGAACGCCCCCCAATGATCCCTCTCCCCGGATCCGGCCGGTTCGGCGGTGAGGGCGGTGGCGACGGCTCTCGCGAACGCCGTACGGGCCCCCAGGCGAGCCCGGCTCCGATAGGTCTCGTCGAGCGAGAGCAGGGCGTTCACATAGCGCTCGATATCGGTGCGGGTCTCCTCGCGCGGCCGCTCGTCCAGGTCGAGCAGGCCCCCCGCGGCCGCCGCGGCCTCGCGCAGCCCGGCGAACCGGTCCCAGGGCCGCATCCCGATCAGGAGCCGGCAGATCGGGGAGCCGTCGGCGCGGCGGGTGCGCACGATGAGGAGCAGGCCTTCGGTGAGAAGGTCGTACCGCACGGCCTCGTCCAGCGCGTCCACCACGATGAGTGGCGGTTCACCCTCGCGGGTGCTCAGTTCCTGGACGAACGCGGCCCAGTCCGCCGGGGCCGGACTCATCGACAGCTGCCCGGCGAGAGCGGCCAGGACATCGGCCTCACCGCGCTGCCGCGCGTGGACCACTGCCAGGGCCTCATGCTCCGAAGGGGAGGGGCGTCCCTCGGACCACCACAGGTGCTGCGTCGGTTCGCGCAGTGCCGGGTGGGCCGCGCAGACCAGAAGGCCCAGCAGCGCCGACTTCCCGACGCCGGGGCTGCCGGTGACGACGCGCAGGTCGCCGTCCCGCTCACCGTCCATCCAGGCCGCCAGATCGGCCAGCGGCTCGGTCCGGCCGGTGAAGCAACCGGTCAGCGCGACATCGGCGGTGTGGCCGCGGCCGCTGGCGCGGCCCGCGAAATGATCGGGGTCGAGCCCCGGTACGTTGATCGACTCTATGAGGTCATCGAGGAATCCGCGGGCGAGGCCGTCACTCCGGCGCCGAACCGAATCGAGGGGATCCGGCCGGTAGTGGGGATGGGGGAAGAAGGGCGGTGCGTCGGCGTCGCACAGTTCGACCAGACCCCCGACGACATTCTGCTCGTAGCCTTCCTCGGCCTTGACCAGGGCGTTCAGTTCGCCGCGCACGTCACTGGCGATGGTGGTGAGCGGAACGTGCGCGACGGAATGGTGGATGTCGCGCTCCCCCTCGGCGATCCTGTTCAGAACATTGGCGACCGCCCGCGTGAAGCGACCATCGAAGGCGGCCCTGTCCGGCTCGGCGGCCCCCAGCATCCAGCTGCGTGCCGGCTGGCCGGGCTGCCGTTGCGGCCAGGCGGCGATGCCGGCGTTGCACAGGTCCAGCAGGAAAAGCGTGCACGGACCGGAGAAGTGGTCGATCTCCTTCATCCAGTCCCCGACTCGGGTGCGGCTGGTGTGCGCCCCGTCGGCACCGATCACATAAAGGTCGCCTACACCTCGGGTCAGGCCGTGGCCGAGAACCGCCACGACCAGCAGATCGTCCCTTTCCGCCTGCTCGATGAAGGCGTACACGCTGTCGCCGAGCCCATCGGCGGTGAGATCGCTATCCTGAGACTCTTGGACCAGAGGCACGATCTCGTATCCGAACCGCTCCAGAGCGGCGCCCAGTTCTTCGGTTCCCAGCGCGGCCGAATCGAGGTCTTCCCATGCAGCGGTGCTGAAAGCCGTGACCGCGATGCACAATGCGCGCCGAACCCGATCATCCCGGTTCGGTGGAGTCTCCCGAGCTGGATCCATGGACCACCCGCATCGCCGCCTGTAGTGATCGTACGCATTTGTCTGGATCTGGGCGACAAAAGGGTGAATTGGCGGAAGTGTGGTCAGTCGCTGACGCGGCTACGGTTCTGGTACGCGAGGTCCTCGTACTCCGGGTGGCGGCGCAGCCAGGCCGCGATGAACGGGCAGGTGGCCAGCACCGGCAGCCCCCGTTCGCGGGCGTCGTCCAGGGCCGCGCGGGCGAGCGCCCCGCCGATTCCCTTCCCCTCGTACGCGGGCTCGACGACGGTGTGCGGGTAGACCACGAGCTTGTCCGACCGCATGTACTCGGCGAATCCCGCGAGGGAGCCGTCGATGTGCGCCTCGAAACGGTGCCGGTCCGCTGCGTCGGTGATGGTGACGTTCATGATGATGCCTTTCGACGGCGCCGGTACGGACGACGAGGTCGTCCGTTGCATGCGAGGAGCGGGCTCAGAGGCCGGTCGGTAAGCCGGCCTCGTGCGCGAGGATGGCGGCTTGGACGCGGTTGGCGCAGTCGAGCTTGGTGAGGATGCGGCTGATGTGCGCCTTGGCGGTGCCCGCGCCGATGTAGAGGTGCTGGGCGATCTCCGCGTTCGACAGCCCGGCGGAGACCAGCCCGAGCACGTCGCGTTCGGTGTCGGTGAGCCGGTCGATCCGGCGTTTGGCCGCCTGGGCGCCGTCGTCGCCGGCCAGGAGGTGGCGTTCGATGAGCCGGCGGGTGATCTGCGGCGCGAGGATCGACTCGCCGGTGGCGGCGGCGCGTACGGCCTGGATGAGCTCGGTGGGGCCGGTGTCCTTGAGCAGGAAGCCGATGGCGCCGGCCCGGAGCGCCTCGGCGACGTTGCGGTCGTCGCCGAAGGCGGTGAGCATCGCGATGTTGGTCCGCGGGGACCGGCGGGCGATCTCCGCGACGGCGGTGATCCCGTCGCCGCCGGGCATGTTCACGTCCAGCAGGGCGACGTCGATCTCGTGCTCGCCGCAGGCGCGGACGGCGGAGGGGCCGTCCGATGCCTCGGCCACGACCTCGATGTCGTCGGCGTGGTCCAGGATCAGGCGGATGCCGGCGCGCATGAGTTTCTCGTCGTCGGCGATGAGGGTCCGGATCACCTGATCATTCTAGGACCCGCGTGACGATCAGCAGGACCGTCCCGACCGCGACCGGGACGGTCGCCAGCGCCCCCAGGCATCCGGCGCCCAGTGCTCGGGGCAGCGTGAGCACTTCGGCGTCGAGCGGCGCGGGACGCTCGGGCTCGTCCCGGAGCGTTCCGAGGCCGGGGGAGGCGGGCACGGGCGGGTGGGGAGGGAGGACGGCCATGACGCGGAAACCGCCCTCGGGTGTGGGCCCGGCGGTGAAGGCGCCGCGAAGCAGAGCGACCCGTTCCTCCAGGCCGACGAGCCCCTGGCGGGTGCCGGGGAGACGGTGGCTCGCGCCTTGCACCGGGCCGTTGACCACCCATACGCGGACACGGTCGGCCTCGCTGGTCACCTCGACCCTGGTACGCGCGGACGGGGCGTGCTTGTGCACGTTGGTCAGCCCTTCCCGTACGACGCGGTGCACGGCGTGACGCGTCCGCGGATCGGCGGAGTCGAGGTCCGCGCCTGACCACGCCAGGTCGGCCTCGATGCCGGCGCGGCGGGACCCGTTCACGAGATCGGCGATATCCGCCCGGGTTCCGGTGCGCTCGCCGGCGGTGTCGGGGGCGCTCTCCAGGGTGTCGCGGAGAACCTCCAGGATGTCGCGCAGCTCGGTCATCGCGGTCGCGGCCGTGGTACGCAGGAGCTCCGCCTGGCCGCTCAGCTCGGGGGCGTTCTCGGCGGTGGTGAGTTCCAGCGCTCCGGCGTGCATCGATATCAGGCTGAGCCGGTGCCCGAGCATGTCGTGCATCTCGGCGGCGATGCGTGCGCGTTCCTTCATGCGCGCCTTCTCCCCGGTGAGCACCCGGGCCCGTTCCAGGTAGTCGTTGCGTTCACGCAGGACGCGGACCACCGGCCGGCGCCGTCCCAGCAGGCCGCCGGAGAGCGCCGGAAGCAGGAGCAGCAGCCCGGCGCTCACCGCGTAACCGGCGAGCACCTCGCCGAGCCCGTGCGGCTCGCCGATCTCGGCCGCGACGAGGAGGAGCGCATCGGCGCCCGCGACCAGCAGCACCGTCGTCCACAGGCGCCGGGCGGGACGGATGCGCCGGGCCGCCGAGTACGTGACGGCGGGCAGGAGCGCCAGTGCCCCGATGTTGTCGCCGGCGAATATCGGTGCCGTGGCCAGCAGCGTCGCCGCCGGCCAGCGCCTGCGGGCGGGGACCAGCAGCGCCGCCCAGCACGCGCTCGCCGCGGTGGCGGCCACGTGGCTCGGAGACAGCGGTGACATCGAGAGATGAAGGAATCCGATGGCGAGCGCCACGAGGAAGAAGGCCAGTTCGCGGGCCACCACGCGGCGCGGCGCGGAGCGCACGGCGTTCCGCGCCTCCCGCACCTCGCGGGCGGCGGCCGCGACGGCTGAACGGGTCCTTTCGGCCGGCGGGGAGATCTGCGGCCACCTCACCTTCGACTGGTCGGCCTGAACACGCTTCATTGTCGATGAACGACCGGCATGCCGGAGCCTGCCGATCTGCTCGCACATGATGGCCGATCGGCCACGAGCCCGGGCCGATCGGCAGGCGCCCCGGCGCATGCCGCGTTCCTAGGCTGCGTCTCAGTGATCAGCCGAAGGGACGGAACCATGCGCGTTCAACGGGAACCGGCCGTGCACACGGCAGCCGCCCCCGTGACTCATCTCGTTCGCCCCACCCAAGGAAAGGAAGGGATCGACATGCGGCCCGAACCGCACCCTGCAATCGCCGGAGCCTCCCGCGAGATGGTGAAGCCGCTGGTCGGAGCGTTCAAGCGGGCCATCCGGCTCAGCCGGCCCACGGTGGGAACCGAGCACCTGCTCTTCGTACTTCTCACGGGCGAATCCGCGGCGAGCGAGCTGCTGGCTCCCAAGGCGCGCGTCAGCGGCCCGCTGATGGGGGTCATCGCAGCCAAGGACGACGTGCACTGGGCCAGCGAGGAGCGCGCCGCCGACCCGGCGTCCGCCGGCGACCCCGCGGTCGTGGCGTTGCTGCGCGAGGCGGAGTGGCTGGCGCGGCAGAGCACCGGCCGACGCGGGAAGCAGCACCCGGACGGCGGGCAGCCCCCGCCGGAAATCCAGCACCCACTGCCGACCGACGCGCTCGCCGCCGCGATCCGCCAGGCGTTCCTGCACGCTCACGAACGCGGCGTCTCCCAGGCGAACGCGACCCACATGCTCATGGGGCTCATTCACGATCCCGGCAACCGGGCCTGTGAGGCACTGCTCGAACGGCGGCTGGACCGGGACGAACTCATCGCCAGGCTCTCCGTGCACCCGAGCGCGCACCAGGACGGCACACCCCGTTCGGACGGCGTCGAGGGTCTGCGCAATCTGGGCGTGCTCAACCAGGGAGGCTGGAAGCTCTGGGGCGGCCTCGCCAGGGCTCTCACCAGTGGTGGCTTCGGGTCGCCGATCGTCCCCACGGTGCGCCAGGAGGCCAGGCGCCAGGCGGTTCGGCTCGGACATTCCAACGTGACCACCGTGCATCTGCTGCTCGCCATGCTCGCCCTCGACGACCAGCTCACCACCACCGGCCTCCGACTCCGCGACGGGCTGGAGCAGAACAACACCGCCGCCGAACTGCTGCGCGCCCAAGGGGTCACGCTGCCCGTCGCCGTCAATGCCGCCGAACTGGTCCCGGCGGAGCGAGGCGAGCCAGGTTCACCCGTTCCGCCCAAGCTGAGCGGTGGCGCCGAGCAGGCATTGACGCGCGCACGCCTGAACGCGAACGAGCGCAAGGACCCGTCCACCGGGACCACCCACCTGCTGACCGCGCTACTGGCGGACCCCGACGACCCGTGCAACGCGCTGCTCGCCGCCGTAGGCGTCGACACCGACAGACTCCGCCGGACACTCGGCCACAGTTGACAAGCCTTCAATGGGACTGGATCACCACCACGGACGGTTGCCGCATAACCGGGTCTACGGCCGTACGGTCGCGACCCGTTCCAGGACTCCACCGGCCGTATCCGGAACTGCTTTACCGATCCGGATTCGCCGGTTCCGATCAGCGGGCCGGCCTCTACCATCTGGAGATGCCTTACACAGCCGACCTCGCCACGCTCTTGGTCGACGGCCACCGTCGAACCAAGTGGAGGACCGAGTACATCATCGAATCAAGGGAACTCGCCCCTGCGGTACTGCCAACGGGACGCATCGTCGCCAGCGGCGGATACCCCTCCCGAGGTGACGCGCCGTTCGCCGCGACGATCCCGCCCGGGACCTATCCGATGTACGCATGGGTCGCGGTCATCAGGAGACGCCGAAAGGAGATCGATCGCCGCAATGCCGCACTGGAGTTGCGGATCAGTGAGGCCCCGACCGTGTCATGGGAGATGGCCCTCACTGAGAAGCAGTCGATCGACTCCCTCGACACCGACGACGATTACTTCGGCTTCGCGGTCGATTCCGGCTGCGCGACCATGACCGATGCCGAATCATGTGAAGCGCTGTGGAAATGGGATTTCAGCCGGTTCGAATCGGTCTACATTCCCCGGCCACTGCCTGACAAGCCTGTCCCGGGGTACGTGACGGCCGTGGTCGACCCTGCCACCGGAGCCAACCTTTCGGTGGTCGGGTCCGGATGGGGCGACGGCGCCTATCCGACGTTCATCGGACGCGACGCCGACGGCGGGATCTCCCGGTTCGTCGCCGACTTCATGCTCCTTTCCTGATCCTCCCCGGGAGAGCACCGTCAGACGGCCCCTTCTGGCGCCCTGGGCCGGGCCGCTTCATGGCGGCGAACGGCGGCGATCACGCGTCCTGGTAGACCTCCAGTTCGATGATGCGGGAGTAGTCGCCGCTGTTGGACGCGAGCGCGACGATGCGTACGGACGCGGTGGTGACGACCGGATCGGGCGAGATCTCCACCCGGCCCGTGGTGTTGCCGCGGACGCTCGACACCGTCGTCCACTCGCCGCCGCTGCCGAGCGTCTGGACGTCGAAGTCCTTCAGGCCGTTGCGGGCGGCGGGGTAGCGCGCGGAGTCCAGCGTGTACAGGACGATCCGGTCGATCGGCCGCGGGCCGCCGAACTCGACCGTGTAGGTGTCCGGGAACACCGTGCGCGTGCCGTCGTTCCAGCCGGTCCGCGTGGACCAGTCCTCGGAGTCGGTGTTGCCGTCCACGGCGCCGCAGACGCTGAAGTTGCCGTGCGTGGACGAGGCGCTGACGGGACCGCCGAGGGCGAGGTCGGCGCCCGGCCCGGACGGCTTCGGCGTGACCGTGACGGCCGCCTGCTGGCGTGGCCCGCGCGGACCCAGCCGCAGCGACACGCCGTGCGTCCCTCCGGCGGAGCCGAGCGGCGCGGAGACCTGCGCCCGGAGGACGACGTTGTCGTTCGGCGGCACGTAGGTCGAGATGACGTCATGCGAGGTGACGAGTGGACGCTCCGGCGTGATGAACACGTCGACGTACGCGCCTTCGGAGCCGGGGTTGGTGAGGTCGACCAGCAGCGGCCTGCCTCCGCACGGGGCGGCGAGCACGTCCAGCGTCCCGGACTGCACCGTCATCGTGACCGGCCCGCGTCCCTGCCTGGCGGCGGAGGCCGTGCCGCCGTACACGGCGACACCGGCGACCGCCGTGAACGATACGGCCAGCAGTGCGATGAGCTTGCGAACGCTCACTTGCGGTTCCCCTTCAGCGGCTCGGGAGGTTCGACTTCGGAGGCGGACAGGTACCTCTTGCCGCGTGCCGCGCTCTGGGAGTCGGCCTGCAGGCCGGGCTTGCCGTCCTCGACGGCGAAGCTCGCGCGGGTGAACACGGGCGCGCCGCGTTCCCGGACGTACGGGACGACGCGGTAGGACGCGTTCCAGGTGTCGGGCGTGACGTTGTACGTCATGTATCCGCGCTGCCCGTTGTAGAAGCGGATGTGGTCGTTGGCCGCGAGGAACTGCGAGCCGAACTCGTCCATGTCCGCCCCGTCCATGCCGGACGAGATGGACGAGCCGAGGAACTCCGTCGCGATCGTCGGAGATGCGGAGTCGTTGAAGTCCTGCTTGACGTTCGCGGCCATGCTGCGGTGGAAGTCGCCCGACAGCACGATCGGATTGCTGACCTTCCGCTCGACGATCCCGTTCAGCAACCGGTCCCGGGAGGGCTTGTACCCGTCCCACAGGTCCATCCCGAACGCCTGCCCGGGATCGGTGTTGAAGTCGACCTGCGACAGCATCATCTGCTGCGCCAGAACGTTCCATTTCGCCTGCGACTGTCCGAGGCCGCCCAGCAGCCACGCCTCCTGGGCGTCGCCGAGCAGCGTCCGGGACGGGTCCAGCCGCTGGTCGCAGTCGGTTTTGAGGCCGTCGCCGCATGCTTGGTCACTGCGGTACTGGCGGGTGTCAAGGACGCTGAACTCCAGCAGCTTGCCGAAGGTGAACCGGCGGTACAGCGACATGCTCTGACCGGACGGCTCCAGTGCCCGCAGTGGCATGTGCTCCCAGTACGCCCGGTACGCGTTGGCGCGGCGGACGAGGAAGTCCGCCGGCGGCGCCGACGGGTGGGCGAGGTCGGCGTAGTTGTCGACGACCTCGTGGTCGTCCCAGGTGACGATCCACGGTGCCATGGCGTGCGCCGCCTGCAGTTCCGGGTCGAGTTTGTAGAGGGCGTACCGGTCGCGATAGTCCGACAGGTGAATGGTGGGGGTGTGGAACTTGGCCGGCACCGGCGTGTCCGCCCTGCCGCCATTGGTCTGGACGCCGTATTCGTACAGGTAGTCGCCGAGATGAACGATCAGGTCGAGGTCTTCCTTGGCCAGGTGGCCGTACGCGGTGTAGTAACCGTCGAACCACGCCTGGCACGACACCATCCCGAAGGCGAACGCGCTCGCCGTCGCCCCGGGTGCGGGCGCGGTCTTGGTCCGTCCAGTCGGTGAGATCTCGCTGCCGGTCTGGAACCGGTAGAAGTACTCCCGTCCGGGCCGCAGGCCGCGCACGTCGACGTGCACCGAGTGCGCGTACTCCGGCCTCGCGGTCGCCGTCCCCTGCCGGACGACCCGGCGGAACCTCGCGTCCTCGGCGACCTGCCAGCGGACGGGGACGCGGTGCGGCTGCATGCCGCCGAGCGAGGCCAGTGGTTCCGGTGCCAGCCGCGTCCACAGGACGACCGAGTCGGGCAGCGGATCGCCGGACGCGATGCCGAGACTGAACGGATTCGCCTTGAACCTGGACACCTCACGGGTCACGGTCGACGGCTCTGCCTGCAACGGCCCGAACGCCAGTGCCAGCGCCCCGACCCCGGAGTACCCCAGGAAACGCCGCCTGCCCGGATCGCTCAAAGCAGGCCCGACCTCTACGTTTCTGCCCACCTACCGCTTCCCTTCCGTCAGTGGACCTCATCCTGGAATGAGTCCATATCAGGATCACCTGTTAGATTCACGCTAAGATAACGCCAAGATTGAGAAATGTCTCCCCCTTCGTGTTAACAATCCGGGGCGCGGAATCGGCAAGGTCATGAACGGCCCGGCGCCGCGCGGAAGCCCCACCTGCAGGCACCGGAAACTCGGCCGCCCTATGCGACCTGCGAATACTCATGAAGGAGGCCGCCGACTCGATCGCGTCGGATGGTCCTGGTCTCCGTGCTCGGCCGTGGGTGTTCGGTGTCGCGCCGATGATCGGCGGAGGTCACCAGGAGACGTCGGTCTCCCGCGACCACTCCGCTGGTTCGGCGACCCAGCCGGCGACGAGGACGAGGCCGGTCGGGCGGTGCCGGGCGAGGAACCCGAACGGCCGATCGAACACGGCGGCGAGCATGGGGGCCTCGGCTCCGGACGGCGCACCACCGGCCGCGACGGCGAAGGCGGTGACCGCGGCGGCCTTGAACCCTTCCGCGGTGAACGTGGCGTTGACGTCCTGCGCGCCCTGGCCGATCTTCAGCGGCGCCGGGCTGATCCGGGGGAAGTGCCCGCGCGAGGCGTCGGTGGAGACGGCCGACAGCCCGAACAGGCCGGGCTCGGACAGCAGATCGTGTTCGGCGGTGATGTCGAACCGGACGGTCGCCGTGCGCAGGATGGGCGTGGGGCCGTACGACGGGACGATCGTCAACGTCACGCCCGGCGCCATGCGGGCGACCGGCTCGGCGAGCAGGTCGGTGCCTTGCCGCAGCGTGTGCCGGCCGTCGAGTGCGTCCACTCCGGCCGCGAGCACCTCGCCCGCCGCACGTTCGGGCCCGCCCATCAGCAGGATCACGTCGACGTCGTCGACGCCCGCCACCGTGAGGAGGGTGAGCGGGCCGCCGGGCGTCTCGGCGAGCGCGAGCGGGCCGAGGTCGTCGCCGTTGCGGTACAGCCCGGCCAACTGCCTTCCGGCCCACGGGCTCTCTTGCGGCCGGAACGGGACGTCCTGGAACGGGTGCCGCCATTCGGTGTCCACGCTCAGCGCGGTCGCCAGCACCATGAGAGTGTCGGGCTTGATCTGCACCGGCATCCGCTGGAGCCGGCCGCGCGTGTACCGCTCGACCCACGCGTCCAGCCGCGCCTGGTCGGCTCCGGCGTCGCCGGTCAGCTCGCCGCGCGACCCGCCGGGCGCGGCGTCCAGCCACCACTGCTCCAGCGGCAGCCCGGCCCGGTTCCACAGCCCGAACGCGCCATCGACCGCGGTGCCGCGCGCCAGCACCTCCAGCAACTCCCGCGCGCCCTGATCGGCGACGGCGGCGTCGCAGCCCACGGCCTCCTGCAATTCGGCGCGCCCGGTGCCCTCCGCCGCGGCGGCCAGCAGCGCCAGCAGCGGCCAGAGCCCGGCGCCCGACAGCGCGCTCGTCTCCCCGGTGCAGGCGTGCCGCGCCCATCTGCCCGTCAGCTCGTTGGACGCCCGTACGACCTCGTGGATCACGCGCTCATCTCCCGCCCGCCGCGAATGGGCCGATGCTAGTGCGCCGCACGCACCGCCCACGAGCGGTCGTCCCTGCGCGACGACCGACCCCGGCGACGCTACAGCGAGCGCCACCCATCCACCGGGAAACGCGAAGCCCGAGCACCATCCGTCACTACGGGAATCCTCGAAAGGCTATGCCGGTGAAGTTGAGACAGACTCTCTCCGTATGAACCGCTACCATTACGTCGGCCCTGCCGAAATTCGCGAACAAGTTCGAACCAGCAGCAACGGACATCCGATCGCTTGTCACGGCGACCTCGCCGCCTGGCTGGAAGGTCGAACCCAGGACGATCGTGAGAACCCGTTCACCTTTGTCATCGATGTGACCACGACACTCGTGCTCGCGCCGCGCCGAAGTGAACACGTTGCTTGCGCGAACGGCGGCCCGGTGCTGAGCGCTGGGGAGATCACGTTCGCTCGCGAGCGAGGCCGATGGCTGGTCCATGAGATCAGTAACCAGTCCACCGGTTACTGTCCCGACGTCACGTCCTGGGCAGCGGTCGAGGCCGCCCTCGACCGCGCCGGCATCGATCACCCCCACGGCTTCACTCATCCGATCGACTTCCGCCGCTGCCTCCGATGCCGACAGCGCAACATCGTCAAAGACGATCACTTCGTCTGTGCTGTTTGCGAAGCACCACTGCCCAGCACTTGGAACGTGGCCGAACCAGACGACGAGGCCACCGGCTTCCTTCACGATGCCCCGAGTCCGATGGAACGAAGGAATCGCCGGCTTTGACGGTCCATCTGATACACCCAGCGGGAGACCACCTCTGCTGCGGTGCGCTTACTGGTCACTCGTCCGTGTGGAGGGAGGGAGAAAGCTCAGCAGATCCGTGCCGGCCGGGAGGTGTTGAGCGACAAGTTCCAGGGTGCGGCCCTCACTGCGCAGCGCCGCGTTGGCCTGCGTCGACGCGGCCACCGACGCGTGGTACCGCTCCGGTGGGACCGACGATGTCGAGCGCCTCTTCGATGAGGCGGTCGCCACCCTCCGCAGCTAGAGCGAGGGCGCGGTCAGGCGCGGTTGCGCGCGAAGATGACGGCTCCCGGGCCGTCCTCGTCCGGCCCGATGACCAGTTCGGCCTCGAGCGTGAACCCCGCGTCACGCAGCCAGCCCGCGATCTTGCTCGGCCGGCGGTGGTGACTGTCAACGTTGATCGGACGGCCCGTGTAGCCCTCGGAGGTATGCCGTGTCTCGTCACCGACGTGGAAGCCGACCAGTAGCGGACCCCCTGGGCGCAACACTCGGCGGAACTGCTCGAACACGCCGGGCATGGCGTGGTCGGGCACATGGATCACGGACCAGAACGCGAGTACGCCGGCGACCGAACCGTCCGCCAGGTCGAGGGCGGTCATCGTCCCGACCTCGAAGCGGAGGCCGGGGTGGTCCCGCCGCGCGATGGCGATCATCTCGGGCGAGATGTCGATGCCGAACGCGTCCACTCCGAGGTCGTGGAGATGGCCGGTGACGTAGCCCGGCCCACAGCCGACATCGGCGACCGGCCCGCCTCCGGCACCGTGGACCAACTCGGCGAACAACGCCAGGCTCGCGCGCAGGTAAGGCCTCTCACCCAGCAGGCCACGTACCTTCTCGGCGTATCCGGGCGCGTCGGTGTCGTACGAAGAGCGGGTATCGGACAGCCAGCTGTCGGGCATGGGCGACACGGTAGCCAATCTTCCCGCGTCACCTGCGGAGTTCGCAGTGAGGCGGGCGATCATCCTTCGTGGTCGGCCTCAAGCACTGTCATCGTCCAGGGGGCGTCCCATGGCCGCGGCGAACGGCAGGCAGAGGACGGCGATTCCGCCGCCGACCAGCATCAGCCGGGGCCAGGGATTGCTGCTCCTGCTCTCCCATACCTCGGCCTCGACGGCGTCCGTACGGCCTCTCGGGTCGTAACGCACGGGAACGAGACCGTCGGGCCCTCTGGTCAGGCGCTTGGTCGTCAGATCGGCTTTCTGCCCTCCCGGGCACCGCAGCCGCCATCGTTTGTCGTTCTCGCTCGGCGGGGGGAGTTGCTGCTCGAACGTGCATTCGGCGTCGATTCCATTGTGACGCAGCAAGTAGGTGTTGGTCTCCAGTCCGAGGCCGATCCCGAACACGAGTGCACCGAAGGTCCCCAGGAACAGGGCGGCACAACCGACCGGGGAGTCGCGGACGTACCAGAACGTGGCGCAGCCGCAGAACAGCGCCGCGATGACGATGACGAGCATGCCGAGGCCGTCCCGGCCCAAGCCCTCGTCCACCCATGCCCCGAGTACCGCCAGACCGAAGGTCCCGGCGACGACCGCCGCCGCTCGGAGATACACCCTGTCAAGCACCCTGGGAGCCTTTCGTCCCGAACACGGTCGAACCGATCCTCAGGCTCGGACGGTTGCCTGGGGCCGTCCGTTCCGAGCAGGCGACCCGAATGCAAGATGTCCGGCTCCGTGAACGCGGGAAGAGGACCAGGAGTTCAGGTAAGAGTCGCGAAGGTCTGTCCTCCGGCCATCGACTCCAAGCCGTCAGACGTCGAAGCGCTGCCGAGCACCCTCGATGTGACCGATGTGCTGGTGCGTCCAGTCGCAGATCAGGTCGACCGTGGCCCGCAGGCCTTGACCCGGCTGGGTGAGGGTGTACTCGACCCGCGGCGGGACGGTCGGGTACACCTTCCGCTCGGCCAGCCCGTTGCGTTCCAGCATGCGCAGGTTCTGGGTCAGCATCTTGTGGCTGATGCCCTCGACCTCGTTCCGCAGTTCGCTGAAGCGCAGGGTGCGCTCACCGAGCGCCTCGATGATCAGCAGCGCCCATTTGTTGGCGACATCCGAGAAGATCTCCCGCGCCAGGGAGTCCGCGCGCCTCAGGTCCGCGTCGTCGGAGGAGCCCGTGAACTGCTTGGTCACCATCTGGTTCCCCTGTCACTGAAAAGTGCGTTCTTCCATGTCAGCGCTCACTCTCCTATGGTTCCCGGGTAACCACAAGTGAGTACGGGGCGGCCCGCCACGGCTCGCCGCCTCCGCGCTCCCTACCCGATGAAGCAATGAGGAGATCGTGTGGCTGTTCAGCTCATCAACCCTGACAGGCATGTCCAAGTCCCGCTCTACCACCACGTCGCGGTGGCGACGGGGAGCAGGCAGGTTCATATCGCTGGGCAGGTGGCCTGGGACGAGAACGGCGAGCTCGTGGCACCCGGTGATCTCGCCGGGCAGGTGGCCCAGGTCTACCGCAACCTCGCCAAGGCACTCGACGCCGCGGGAGCGACGTTCCACGACGTGGTCCGGGTCACCTGGTACGCCGCAGGCTGGAAGAGGGAGATGTACGACGCCTTCAACGCCGGCGTTGAACAGGCGGCCCGCGAGTTCGATATGGCCACCCCGCCGGCCGCGCTGATCGGGGTCGACATCCTCTTCGAGCCCGGCATCCTCATCGAGGCCGAAGCCACCGCGATCATCGACTGAGGACGGCCGCGGTCGTGATCGAGGTCGTCCAGGAGCCCTTCTCCGGCCTGTGCGCGGTTCCTCGTTCGCCTAGAGGAGGGTGTGCAGGTCGGTAAGGATTTCGGAGGCGGTCACCGGGTGGAGGTCGCCGAACAGGAGGGACGTGTCGTCGTCACGTATGCCGAAGTAGGCGTCTTCGGGCCGCGCCCGGAGCTGGACGCCGTCGATGGTCTGGTCGCCCATGCCGTCGGGGTTGCCTACAGGGAGGCCGGGGTCGAGATCGATGACGACGTGGCGGCCGGGGCCGACTCGGCGGGAGATCCAGCATTCGATGCCCGCGTCCTGCGGCACGCCCCGCTCCCAGCCGCGTCCGGTCAGGCCGAGGATGGCGTGGGCCGGAACCTTCAGGCCCGCCAGGCGATCCAGGTGTCCGGCCTCGCGTTCGGCGTCGGTGAGGGTGTGGACGGTACGGCCCAGCTGCGGGAACGGCTGCAGGATCTCGTAGTCGGCGAGCAGTTCGCTCCAGGCGGGGACGGTGCCACCGAGGTCGAGCGGGTGGGCGACGCCGATCTCGGCCTGTCCGGGGAGGGTGACGGAGTCGTCGGCGGCATCGGCGTAGGTGCCGTCCTCGGCGACGCGGAAGGCGGTCGTCCGGCCTTCGTGTTCGGCGAGCCAGACCAGGCGTCGCACGAGATGGCGGATCAGCGGGTGCCCGGCGAGGAGGTCGCCGAATTCCCCCAGGGGCCAGCGGTGGCGGGTGACCATGGCCGTTTCGAGGCGGGAGATCCGGTCGGCGGCGATGGTGCGGACGTCCTTCTTCAGGGCCGAGAAGCGTTTGTAGGCCGCGGGAGCCAGCTCGGGATCGTCCTTGGCGCCCGGCTTCGGCAGGGCCTTGCGTGCCGTGCCGTCCTCGTCGGTGACCGTCGGCCTGAGCCGCTCGTCGAACCCGGCCGTGAAGCGGCGCGGGCCGTAGTCGAGGGTGAGGGTGCCAGCGGCGTCCAGGCCGAAGTCGGGGACGAGCCGGTCGGCGAGCTGGTCGGCGGTCAGCTCGAGCTCGGCCGCGACCTCCCCGATCATCTGCTGGGCGCGCTGCTTGAGCGCCTTGAACTTCACCCGCTGCGCGATCGCGTGCAGGTGCATGAGCGCGGTGTCGGTGCCGATCGCGGCCAGGACGTCCAGGCCGGTCACCGCCTTGGCGTGGCCGCCGTCCCCCGGCCATGCCCGGATCACCGGGGTGAGGCGGCGGACGGTCTCGTCGTCGCCGGTCAGAGCGAGCTGGGTGAGCGCCCAGCCGTCCTTGGACGGGGCACCCCACGTTTCCCACCAGCGGAACAGGGCCCAGCCGAACTCGGCGAGCGACGCCGGATCGCACAGCTCGCGGACGGTCTGGACGCCCGCGTACGCGTCACGAGGGCCGGACATCGCCAGCATCGTCAGGACGTGCCGGGTGGCATCGTGAGGGAGGGCGTGCGTGCGGCCGCGCAGGAGGATCTGCGGGAGCACGCGCGGGTCGGCCCAGTCGGCGGCCGGGATCTTCCCGGGCAGGTTGTCGAGCGGGTCGGCGGCGAGCATGGCCTCGATCGCGGCGGCGGCCCTGTCGCCGTGCACGCGGGCGGCCTCGCTGATCGGCTCCGCGCCGTGCCGCCCGGCGAGCAGGCGCAGGGCCGTCTCGGCGGCGCGGCGGGAGGTGCCGGCCTTGCCGAGCGCGTCCGGGATGAGCGCGGGGACGGCGGCGAGGCCATGGCGGGTGAACCAGGCGCGGGCCGTCCGCCCGGCGGTCTTGAGGCGGGCGAGCCAGTCGGCCATGGTTCGAGCGATCTCGTCGGTGAGCAGCGGCAGCAGGATCCCGGCGGCGCCGGCGGGGTTGCGGCGAGCGGCGAACAGGGCCGCGTCGGCGGCGTCGGTCTCGAAGCGGGCGACGATGACCCGCATCCAGTCGGCCGGATCCCAGGCGTCCGGGGGTTCCCAGCCGTCGAGCAGCGGGCGCACCAGCTCCTCCGGGCCCTTGACGAAGAGCACGGGCTCCTGGTGCTTCACCAGCGTTCCGGACGCGAACCGCGCCGCCTGCTCCTCGGGGTCGAGCCGGTCGGCCCATCGCCACAGGAACGGCTCCTCGGCCAGCCACGCCTCGCGCTCGCCCGGCTCCCAGGTGGCGGCGCGGGCACCGGACGAGGTCAGGCCCTTGATGACGACCGGCTTGGTCTTCGGGCGGGTCCGGGTCCACGGCGGCTCGGCCAGCAGCGGTGGCAGGTCCTTGGCCTGCGGGAGGTGTGTGTCCGTGTCCAGGGTCTCCCGGATCGCCGTCTGGGCGGCGGCGGGTAGGCCGGGGAGCATCTCCCCGGCGAGTTCGGGGTGAGCGCGGACGTGCGCGGACAGCAGGTCGGCGGCCTGCGGGGCGGCCGCCTGTGGCAGCAGGCGCATCGCGCGGGCCGGGAAGCGGCGGGCGGCGTCCAGCACGGCGGACGGGACGGCGTGGCGGCCCGCCCGGTCGGCGAGCGCCCGGAACGCCTCGTCCGAAGGCAGCGCGGCGAGCACGTCCAGAACGGTTCGCAGCACGTCGGCGCCGACGTACTCCTCGTCGGCGGCTTCGATGAGCAGCGGCACGAGGGGCTCGAACCCGATCCCGTTGATCAGCGACGCGATGACATCCAGGCCGCGGTTGGTGTAGTCGAGCGGATCGGTCAAGGCGGTGAGCTGGTGCGGCTCGCCGAGCGCGCACAGCAGCATCCAGCGCGCGCCGTCGCCGGTGGCCCGGGGGAGGACCGGTTCCCTGCACAGCTCCTGGACCCAGTCGCCGCGGGTCGGCGCGAGGTAGGCCCCGACCAGCCGCTGCAGCAGGTGCTCGCGCCGCCGTCCGAGGCCCTCGACGGCCTCGGCGTACACGTCGTCGGGGGCGGCGGCGAGGTGGGTGCGCAGCCACCGGGCGGTCTCGCGGCTCAGTACCCAGGGGCTCCCTGTCTCCACTACCGGCCCGTACCGGATGCCGTTCCACCGGCGCTCCATGCCGACGACGTCGAAGTCGGCATGGATACCGCCCATCTCCACGAACGCCGCGGCGGCGAAGGGGAGGCCGTGCTCGGCCACCCACACCGACGCGAACAGGCGGTCGTCCTTGCGCTCCAGCTCGTTCAGGACGGCGGCGAGCATGGCGACCGCCGCCGCGCCGCGCGGGGCGGGGTCGCCGCGCAGGTGGGCGCGGGCCTCATCGGCGACCGGCGGCGGGGTGCCGGTCAGCGCGAGGATGTCCTCGATCTCGTCCCGGACACCGTCCACCAACTGCAGCACGCGTTCGGCGGCGCCCGTGGCGGGCGCGGGCGGCGCCAGGACTCCTGGCCGGTCGCGGCGCGGGTGGTGGACGCGGTGCCAGCTGTCCGGCACGACGAGGGCTTCCTCAGCGGAGCCCGCAGGGTCGGTCATAACGACGTACCGTAGAGGAGGTCACCGACAAGATCGCTAAGACCTGCCCATTTCCATGGTCGTGGACCCGTGCGACCAGGGGCACTCGTGGCGGCCGACTCCATGGACGGCGGGGCAGGTTCCTCTGCAGGACGGCGACCATCCCCGAAACGGTCGCTGATCGCGCAGCAAAGCCCCAGCTCACAGCCTGAAGCCCGGTTCCCGGGCCGAACAGGCTCTCTCCTGTTCGGACCGGACCGGAACAGAAAGTTCCAGGCGCGCGTCCGATGGGTCGGACCGGGTGATCACCCGCCCGGCGACGCGCTCGATCCCGTCAGCGCCTCGGAACTCCTGACCGTCCCGGCCGCCCTGACCCTGGAGAACCCATGACCTCCGACCGGATTCCCGCCGTCCTCGTCGACCCGCCATGGCTGCTGCGGCTACGCGAATACGAAGCGGCGAAGAAGGCCGAACGGGCCGCCAAGCGGGCCGCCGCAGGGAAGCCGCCGCAGATGGCGGGGCTGACGCCGCCAGGCGACCGCGTCGTCTCCTGGACTCCGGAACTGCGGAGGCGCTACCACATCGATAAGCCCAGCTCCGGCGACGCGCCTTACCTGGTCCGTTCCCATGGCTGGGAGCATCTCGTCGACCTCTATGAGAAGAGCGAGCTGAGCACGTCCCTCCAGTGGTCCATGTTCCTGCACGCACCCGAGGAACTCGTCCGCCCGCTGCTTCCGGGCTGGCGGCCGGCTCCCACCGGCTGGCACATGCAGAGCGACATCTCGGGAATCCTCAGCCGCTTCGAGTGCGAGGCCCTGGACGCCGTTCTCGCCGAGGTGCGGTCCCGGCCCCAGGACAACGGCGACTCGCTACTGCCGTTCCGCGACGTACAGATCGCGCGGCTCATGGCGGACTGGCTGCACCGGCTCAAGTCCGCACGGGAGATCGCGGAGAAGTGGTTCGACCTGCACGGTGCGGCCGCCGTCCCGTTCCTGGTCCCGGACGCCCTCGGAACCGGGAAGGCCCTGCGCGACCGTGCCGTCACCGCGCTCACCGCCCTGGCCGGGAAGCTCGGCGCGGAGCGGGTCGTCGAGGCCGCCCGCCACCACGGGGACGAGGCCGCCGAGGCGGTCGCCCTGCTGCTCTCTGTGGCATCCCCAGCGGCGGTCCCCGCCGGCCTGCCGGAGCGCCCCGCCCAGCCGCCGAAACTCCCGTGGCTCGACCGGAACGTACTGCCCGAACTACGGCTGCGCGACGGGTCGGTACTGCCGCTGGAGATCGTCGAGAACGTCATCGGCGGGCTCTCCCTCTCGTACGGGGCTTTGTGGGACACGCCGGCCCAGCTCCCCGGCGGGATCGCCGAAGCGCTGGAGGCGTTGGAGCCCCGGTCCCTGGCCGCGTTCGGCTGGGCGCTGTTCGACGCCTGGCTGGGAGCCCGCACGCCCTCGCGCAGCGGCTGGGTGATCGACCAGTTCATCTGGACCGCCGATGACACGACCGTCGCGCGGCTCGGCGACGTTCTGGGCCGGTGGCCCGGCGCGGGCGGCACCGACAAGCACGCGATCGGCGTCCTCGGCTGGATCGCCACCGACGCGGCGCTGCGCGAGCTGCACCGCACCGCGCTCCGCGGCCGCCCGCCCGGCCGTGTCGCCGCCGCCGAGGAACGCCTTCGGCACGCCGCGACCTCCCGCGGGCTCTCCGCCGGCGAGCTCGCCGACCGCATCGTCGACGACCTCGGCCTGGAAGGGGACGGGTCCCTCCTGCTCGACTACGGACCCCGGCGATTCACCGTCGAGTTCGACGCCTCCCTCGTCCCGTACGTGACCGATGACGGCGGCGGGCGCCGCACCATGGCGCCGCGGCCCGCCGCCAAGGACGACCCGGTACTGGCGACCGCCGCATACGAGCGGTTCACCGAACTGCGCAAGGGCGCCCGTGCCCTCGGCCGCGATCAGGTCAACCGGCTGGAACACCACATGGTGAACGGCCACCGCTGGAACGGCGCGGACTTCCGGCGGTTCGTGCTCGGCCACCCGCTGCTGTGGCGAATCGCGAGCGGGCTGGTGTGGTGCGCCGGCGGAATCCCGTTCCGCATCGCCGAGGACCGCACGCTCGCCGACGTCGACGACACGGCCTTCACCGCCGGCGACGACGCCACGGTCACCATCGCCCACCCGGCCGCGCTCGGGCCGGACGCGGTCGCCGCCTGGACGGCGATCTTCGGCGACTACCTGATCACCCAGCCGTTCCCGCAGCTCGGCCGGCCGGTCGACACGCTCACCGAGGAGGAGCGCCGCACCGGCGAGCTCGCCCGGTTCACCGGGCGCACCGTCCCCGTCGGCGCACTCCTCGGGCTCACCCGCAAGGGCTGGAGACGCGGCCCCGTCGAGGACGGCGGCGTCGAGTACACCCTTCACCGCTACCTCCCGGGCTCTGACCTGGTGATCAGGCTGAGTCCGGGCATCGTGGCGGGGAGGGTCCACACCTTCCCCGAACAGCGGCTGGAGTCGGTCGCGTTCGAGTCCCCGCCCGGCACCCCCGGCGACCCGGTGCCCATCTCGGAACTCCTGGTGGACCTGGCGGCCCTGATGTGATCCCAAAGTGGCCGCCCGTCCTGGTCGTCTGGGGCCAGAACGACGAGATCTTCGGGCCGGACGGCGCCAGGGCCTTCACCCGCGACCTGCCCGACGCCGAGATCCACCTCCTCGACGCCGGCCACTTCGCCCTCGCGACCCACGGCCCCGAGATCGCCGACCTGATCCGCGACTTCCTCGGCCGCAAGCTCACCGCGGCCTGACCGCCGATTCCGGTGACCGGGCGCGCCCGGCGGCAGACGACCGGGGATTCCAGGGAAGATGCACGAACCGACAGGTCGCGTTGAACGAGAGGCAGGCGTTGTGGACGAGTTCGATGTCGTGGTGGTGGGGGCCGGGCCGACGGGGGAGAACCTGGCGGAACGGGCGCACGCCGGCGGGCTGAGCGTGGCGATCGTGGAGGCCGAGCTGGTCGGCGGGGAGTGCTCGTACTGGGCGTGCATGCCCAGCAAGGCACTGCTGCGCCCGGCCGCCGCGCTGGCGGACGCGCGGCGCCTGCCCGGCGCACGCGAGGCGGTCAGCGGAGGTCTGGACGCGGCGGCGGTCCTCAAGCGCCGGGACGAATTCGCCGCGCACTGGAAGGACGACGGCCAGGTCGGCTGGCTGGAGAGCGCGGGCCTGGTGCTGGTACGCGGCCACGGCCGGCTGGACGGGCCCAAGCGTGTCGCCGTGCGGACTCCCGAGGGCGGGCGACGGGTGCTGACCGCCCGGCATGCCGTCGCGGTGTGCACGGGCACCCGCGCGGCGCTGCCCGATCTGCCGGGACTGGCCGAGGCGCGCCCCTGGACCAGCCGTGAGGCGACCGCGTCCGCGCAGGTGCCGCCGCGACTGGCCGTGGTCGGCGGCGGCGTGGTGGCGTGCGAGATGGCCACGGCCTGGCGGGCGCTCGGCAGCGAAGTGGTGCTGCTGGTGCGCGGATCAGGGCTGCTGCCGCGGATGGAGCCGTTCGCCGGGGAACTGGTGACCGAGAGCCTGCGGGCGTCGGGAGTGGAGGTGCGGTTCGGTACGTCGGTCACCGCGGTGCGCCGCGACGGATCGCTGACGCTCACGCTGGAGGGCGGCGAGACGGTGACCGCGGATGAGGTGCTGTTCGCCACCGGCCGGGTGCCGGCCACCGCCGACCTCGGGCTCGAGACGGTCGGCCTGGAGCCGGGCCGGCCGGTCGAGGTCGACTCCACCGGGCTGGCGGCCGGCGTCCCGGACGGGTGGCTGTACGCGGCCGGGGACGTCAACGGCCGTGCCCTGCTCACCCACCAGGGCAAGTACCAGGGACGCGTCTTCGGCGGAGTGATCGCCGACCGCGCCGCCGCCCGCCCGCTGGACATCGCCGACTGGGGACGCAGCGTGGCCACCGCGGACGAGCGGGCCGTACCGCAGGTCGTCTTCACCGATCCCGAAGCCGTCTCCGTCGGCCTCACCCTTCAGCAGGCGACCCGTGACGGACGCCGGGTGCGGGCGGTCGACTACGACATGGGCAACCTGGCCGGTGCCGCCCTGCACGCCGACGGCTACCAGGGCCGTGCCCGTGCGGTGGTGGACCTCGACCGCGAGACGCTCCTCGGCGCCACCTTCGTCGGGGCGGGCGTCGCCGAACTGCTCCACTCGGCCACGATCGCCGTCACCGCCGAGGTCCCCCTCTCCCGCCTGTGGCACGCCGTCCCCTCGTTCCCCACTCTCAGCGAGGTCTGGCTCCGGCTCCTGGAGACCTACCGCGACTGAGCCCCGAACCCGTCCGCGTCGGCCCTCGACGCGGACGGGCGACGCCGCCATCGCCCTGATACACCGATCGCCCCAACGTGCGCCGACACAGAAGGCACCTGCGATGGGGACGCGTGATCTGCATGTTCCGCCGCCGTCCGGTCAGGCGGCGGCGGCGGGTTTGAGGCTGTAGGTGACGATTCCCTGGTGAACGGTGCCGCCCGCCACCTCGAAATTACCCTGGATGCTGTACATTCCGTGCGCCCAGTTCATTCCGGCCCAGCCCGGTTGCTCACCCAGGATGCTGACCTGGACGCCGGTGCATTTGTTATACGAGGGCTGTTCGCCCGGGTCCAGCTTCTCGAAGCACTCCGTCCACACCACGATCAAGGCCCCGTCGTTCTTGCGGGAGGCCCGGAAGGGCTGGCCTTTGCCGTCCTCGGGGACGATGTCCTCATCGAGCCGGGCGCCGATGAATATCTTCTTGCCGACACTGGATTGCAGGAACTGCGCGAACTCCTTCCCCGGGGCCCAGTTGGCGATGGCCTTCCGGTAGGACGGATGGGACGGAGCGGCCACGGGGGTCTGCTGCACGGACGGGCGCTCGTTCTCGTCGAGGCGGAGTTGCCGGATGAGGAGCGACCCGCCGATGACGACGACCACGGCCAGCGTGCTCGCGACGACGGCGAGGGTTCGTCTCCGGCTCGCTGCGGCGGCCTGGGTGGCGGGATCGGTGGCCGGCGCGAGCGCGGATGCCTGTACGGGTCGGACGGCGGCCGGGTCCACGGAGAACGCGGCCGGGCCTTCCGGGCCGGAAAGGGTCTGGACGAGGGTGCGGGCATCGGGCCGGACGTCCGGTCGCGGCGCGAGCGAGGCGGTGAGGAGCGGGCGGAATGCGGCGGGAACGCCGTCGAGGTCGGTGGCGCCCTGGTAGGCGCGCAGCGCGACGGCCTGCATTCCGCCGGTGCCGAAGACGGGTTTGCCGGTCGCCGCGTACCCGATGGTGGCGCCCCACGCGAAGACGTCGGCGGGCGGACCGGCGGCGCCGCCCTCCAGGGCCTCCGGCGGGATGTAGCCGACCGTCCCGATCGTCCCGCCTTCGCGGGTGATCCGGGTCGCGTCCTGTTCTTGGGCGATGCCGAAGTCGATGACGACCGGTTCGCCGCCGACGACCATGACGTTGGACGGTTTGAGGTCGCGGTGGATATGCCCGGCGCCGTGGATGGCCACCAGGGCCTCGGCGATGCCGCGTGCCATCTGCATCAGATCGTCACCGCGCAGCGGGCCGTCGGTCTTGACGACGTCGTGCAGCGTCCGGCCCTGGACGTAGCGGGTGACGATGTACGGCGGATCCGCATCGAGGTCGGCGTCCAGCAGTTCGGCGACGCGGGGGCTGCTGACGCGCCGCATCACCTGGACCTCGCGGCTGAGCCGTTCCCGCATTTTGCGGTCATAGGAGATGCTGGGATGGAGTTGTTTGACCGCGACGGTCCCTCCGTCAGGGGCGAGCGCGAGGAATACGCGGCCCATGCCGCCGGCCGCGAGATGCGACTGCGGACGGTACTTGCCGATGTTCTGCGGCAATTCCTCTCGACGCACTCCCGCGTCTCCCATCTCGCGCTCACTCCTGCCGGCCCGGCTATAGTGGCCGCCCGACCAGAGCGGGCGCAAATGTGTCCGGAAATCGTACAGCGGAGGTTGCGTGGCCGTGTTCAGGCTTGTAACAGTCGTCACCGTTCTGACGTGCGCGGGAGTGCTCACCGGTTGCCAGGGCGGCGGGGATGACGATGCCGCCGGGAAGACGTCCGCCGCCCCACCTGCCACGGCACCCGGCGCCCCCGCGCCCGCCACGACCGCGCGGCCGCCGTCCCCTTCCAAGCCCGCCGCCGCGCCGTGCCCGTCGCGGGCGCAGATCGCCGACGCCGTGTCGGCCGCCGACGGTTCCAGCGGCGTCATCGTGTCGGACGAGATCACCTGCCAGGGCGGCTGGGCGACGACAGAGATGCGCTATCCGGGCTCGGATCCGTCGCGCGTGATCGTACGGACGCGAAGCGGAAAGGTCAGCCTGGTCACCTACGGCACCGACGCCCTTTGCGACGGTCCCAAAATGGCGAATGCGCCGGCCAAAATCAGGAAGGCCCTCGGCCCTTACTGCTGAAAGGAATCCGACCGCGAGACCCTGGCGATCGGCAGCCGGGTGACCGCATGATCGTCCGCTTCAGGCCGTCTGCGGATATTCGCGTTGATCTCTGATCGGGTGGGGCCCAAGATACAGCTGTGACGAAGTGGCAGAGGGTGACGGGCGTCGCCGTGACGGTGTCGGGTGCGCTGTGCTTGAGCGCGTGCGCGGGTGACTCGGGCGCGAGCGGCGGGACGACACCGGCAGGGTCGCCATCCGCGACGCCGGTATCGATGGAGCAGTACGGCGCCACGCTGAAGAGCGCGATCGATCCGTTGGAGACCGAACTGGCGGACCTGGCGAAGGCCAAGGCGTACAAGGGTCTGCAGGGTCGCGTCAACGACGTCAAGGACGCCGTGCCCCAGGCCGCCGCCAAGCTCCGTTCGGTCACCCCGCCTGCCGAGGCCGCCGGGGAGCACACGAGTCTCGTCAGTGCCCTCGGGCGGTTCGAGAGCGTGGTCGGCGACCTGGGCGGCGAGGTCGGCTCGCGGAACCTGTGCACCGGGTCGGCGGTCCGGGCCAAGATCGGCGACGCGGACGGCCCGGGCGCGCTCCGCTCCGCGATGGCGGCGGTGCAGGCCAAGGTGCCGGGCAAGCGGCGGACGCTCACGCTGCCGTCCGCCGGCCAGAAGCCGGGGTCGCGCCCGTCCAACGGGACGCTCATCCGGTCGGGCGGCGGCGGGGGCAACGGGCGGCTCACCATCGACAACAGGGGCGGCTCGGACGACACGCTGGTGACGCTGGGCAAGGGCAGCAAGCCGATGATGTCGGTCTTCGTCCGGCACGGTAAGAAGCACACGCTCAGCGGTGTGCCGGACGGCGCGTACACGGTGTTCTTCACCGGCGGCACCAGCTGGGACGGTGCGGCCAAGGCGTTCGGCCGCGAGTGCGCCTTCCAGAAGTTCGAGGATCCGCTCGATTACACCACCACCCGGACAGCCACCCAGATTCGGTACCGCACCTGGAGCATCACGCTTCAGGAGGTCGTCGGCGGGAACGCGCGCACCTCGGACGTAAGTCCCGAAGACTTTCCCGAGTAGGTTCCTGGTCCGTTCCATGGCGACGGCGGCGTTCTTGGGCGGCGCGCATAAAGATCCTCGCTCGCCTGGGCCGACGAATACTGGTCGACAAGCTCCCTTATGCGAGTTGATGGGGCGGCACCCGGTCCGAGCGCCGGGGGCGGCCGCTCATCGGCTTTGCCCAGGAGGAACAGACACCCCCGAGGGCGCCGTGGTCATCTCCGGTGACACCCGCGTCTGTCCCGAGGTGGAGGCACTTTGCCACGGCGCGGACCTGCTGGTCCACGAGGCCTGCCGTGCCACCGCCCTGGCCGGGGCCGTGCGGGGGACGGTCTTCGCGACCATCTTCGACTATCACGCCGACACCGTCGCTCTGGGCGGCATGGCCGAGCGTGCCGGAGTCCCGCACACGGTGCTGACCCATCTCATCCCCGCGCCCAGTACGGCCGAAGAGGAGGACGGGTTCGCCGCGGACCTCCGCGAGGGCGGCTATCGCGGCCGGATCACCGTGGGACGGGATCTGCTGAGCTTCGACCTCGCCGGCCCGCCCAAAAGCTGAGGGACTACTGGGCTCATGGCCCAAGTCCGTGGCTGTCCTCGCGCCGTTTACTGATGACGAGATCTCGGGAGCCTGCTCTCGATCCGGCACGGAGGGGATCAGGATCATGCTGAGTGGTGACGCGGAGGCCGGCGCCGACGTCGTGGTCGTCGGGTGCGGTCCGGTCGGGCAACTGACGGCCATCCTGCTCGGGACGCGGGGATGGCGTGTCGTGGTCGTCGAGCGGTGGCCCGAGCCGTACCCGCTCCCGCGGGCCGTGACGTTCGATCACGAGGCCGCCCGGCTGCTGGCCGCCGCGGGTCTGGGGGACCGGCTCGGGGAGATCAGCGAGGCGGCCCGCGAGTACGAGTGGCGCAACGCCGCGGGGCAGGTGCTGCTGCGGTTCGAGTGGGATCGGCCGGGCATCTCCGGATGGCCCTGGTCGAGCATGTTCTCTCAGCCACGGTTGGAAGCGCTGCTGGCCGAGCGGATGGTGCAGATCGACGGCCTGCGAGTTCGCCCGGGGCTTGAGGTCGTCGGCGTCGTCCAGTCCGAGCACCGGGCGGAGGTGACCGTCCGGGACGCGGCCGGTCACCTGGACGTCATCAGCGCCTCGTACGTGATCGGCTGCGACGGAGCCAACAGCACGGTACGGCGGCACATGACGGCGACGGTCACCGACCTGGGCTTCCGCTACGACTGGCTGATCGTCGACGTCGTCCCCGACCATGAAGGGGAGTGGACGCCGTCGAATCTTCAGATCTGCGACCCGCTGCGCCCGACCACGGTGGTCTCCGGAGGACCGGGGCGGCGCCGGTTCGAGTTCATGCGGCTGCCGCACGAGACCGCGAAGTGGCTCGATCAGGCCGAGACGGCCTGGTCTTTGATCGAGCCGTGGGGACTGACACCGTCCAACGCGGTCCTGGAACGGCACGCGGTCTACACCTTCCAGGCCCGATGGGCCGACCAGTGGCGGGACGGCAGGCTCCTGCTGGCCGGGGACGCCGCTCATCTCATGCCGCCGTTCGCCGGACAGGGAATGTGCTCGGGGCTGCGGGACGCGGCCAACCTGGCCTGGAAACTCGACCTCGTCCTCGCCCGCAGGGCCGTGCCCGAACTCCTGGACTCCTACACCGTCGAACGCTCCGCGCACGTCCAGCAGGCGATCCAGACCTCCATCCAATTGGGCAAGGTGATCTGCGTCCTGGACGATGCGGCGGCGGCCGAGCGCGATCAGGCGATGGGAGCCGCGACCGGCGGGACGGTCGTGGACACCATTCCCGACGCCGCGCTGTCCGCAGGTGTCCTGCACTGCGGCCCCGACGGGACGCCCGGCCCCGCGGCAGGCGAGCTCAGCCCGCAGGGCCACGTCTCCTGGAACGGGGCCGCCGGACCGTTCGACCAGGTGGTCGGGACCGGCTTCGTGATCGCCGCGCTGTTCGACCCGGCGGAGGCGCTCACGGACCAGCACCTCGCGTTCTGTACGGCGATCGGAGCCCGGCTGGTCCGGCTGGCCGCCACCGGAAAGCCCGTTCCAGGCGCCGTGACCGACTCCGACGGGGTCTACCACGCGCTGCTGAACGGCACCGGCCGGACCGCCGTCATCGTCCGGCCCGACTTCTACGTCTTCGGTACCGCCACGGCCGACGACCTGGGGGATCTGGTGGACGATCTGCGCGACCGGCTGACCGGGCGCCCGGCGGACCGGCCGCCGGCCTCTGATCTACTGAAGCGGTGACCGATCCGGCACAGGCCTGGCTGCTGAGGCTGCGCGGCGAGAAGTCGCCGAACCTGCGGCCGGCCTGCGCCGCGCCGACCGTCGCCGGCGCGGTCGAGTGGGTGGGCTCGGGGCCGGTGGACTGGGCGGTCCAGGTGGCCCGGGCGATGACCGCGGAGATCATCGAGCGGGTGCCCGAGCACGGCGGCGGCCCCGCTCCGTTCGAGACCCTGCGGCGCTCCGTCGAGGCCACCGTGCTGGTGGCGCTGTGCGGGCTGCATGCCGACAGGAGGCCGGATCCGGACCTGGTGGCACCCGAGGCGGTGGAGGGCAACCATGAACTGGCCCGCCGGGGCGTCCCGCTGGACCGGGTCCTGCGCGGGGTCCGGATCGGGCACGCGCGCCTGCATCGTGAACTGATGGCCGCCATCGAGTCCGAGCCGGAGCCGATCCGGGCGGCGGAGACCAACCGGGTCACTGAGCTGCTGTTCGACTACGCCGACATGCAGGCCAGCCGGCTCGCCGAGGACTACATCGCCGAACGGGACCGCTGGCGTAGCGGCACCGAGACGGCCAGGCGGCGGATCGTCGAGGACATCCTGGCCGGCCGCCGCGTCGACCAGGAGACCGCGACGCGGGTGCTCGGCTACGACCTCGCCCACCATCATCTGGCCTTCGTCGTCTGGGCTCCCTCTCCTGACACGCCGGCCGAAGACCTCCACCGGTACGCCGCGGAGTTCGCGCGGACGGCCGGAGCGGACCGGCTCCTCACCGTCCCGTCGGGTCCGTCGCGGTTGTGGGCCTGGGCCGGCTGGGCGACCGGCCCGCCCGCCGACGTCATCGCCGGCCGGCGCGCCCGTTTCGAACCCCCGCCAGAGCTGCGTGTCGCGGTGGGGCCTTCCGCGGCGGGGCTCGCGGGGTTCCGGCGCAGCCATCTCGGCGCGGGCGAAGCCGAGCGGATCCGCCGCCGAAGCGGCGGCGAGCGGCTGTGCGACTACGCCGATATCCGGGTGGCGTCGCTGGTGACCGCCGACGCCGAGCACGGACACTGGTTCGTCCAGGAGGTCCTGGGAGCGCTCGGCGCCCCCGATGACCGGACCCGGGAACTCCGCGAGACGCTGCGGGTGTACCTGGCTGAGGGACGCAGCCCCCAGCGGGCCGCCGAGCGGCTGCACGTCAACCGCAACACCGTGACCTACCGGATCAAACGCGCACAAGAACTGCTGGGCCGCCCCGTGGGCGCGGGTCTGGAGATCTGGCTGGCGCTCGAGGCCGCCCGGATTCTCGGCCACGACGACGCGGGTGGCTGAGCGTCGCGCACAAACGCGCCGGCCGGCTTGGGCGCCACGCCCAAGCGGTTCCGTCGGCCGCACGCGTTGAATCGGAGACGCCATCACCGATCGGAAGGCCTCTCCAGATGCGTGTTGCCAATCTCGCCGGACGAGCCGTGCTGCTCGTCGCCGACGGGGCCCTCGACGTCCACAAGGCCAGCGGCGGCCTGTTCGGCCCAGACCCGCAAGAGCTGTACGCACGGTGGGACGAGTTGCGGGCATGGGAAGCGCGCGGGGAGGCCTCCGCCGAACCGCAGCCGTACGACGCGGCCGATCTGGGGCCCGCCGTCCCCGCGCCGCGGCAGGTGTTCGCGATCGGGGTGAACTACCGCGAGCACGCGGCCGAGTCGAACATCGACGTGTCCGAGCGCCCGCCGTGGCCGCCGACCTTCACCAAGTTCCCCTCCTGCCTGGCCGGCCCGCACGTCCAGGTCACGCTGCCCGACGGCCTGGTGGACTGGGAGGTGGAACTGGTCGTGGTGATCGGCCGCCGCACCGGCCGGGTCACGGCCGCCGGCGCCTGGGGCCACGTCGCGGGGCTGACCGTCGGCCAGGACCTGTCCGAGCGGATCACGCAGCTGTCCGGCCCCGTCCCTCAGCAGTACTCGCTGGGCAAGTCCTACCCGGGCTTCGGTCCGATCGGGCCCGCCGTGGTCACCCTGGACGACCTCGGCGATCCGGACGACCTGCGGATCGGCTGCGAGCTCAACGGCGAGACGATGCAGGACGCGCGCACCAGCGAAATGATCTTCAGTGTGCCGGAGCTGGTCGAGCGGCTGTCGGCCGTCGCCCCGCTGCTCCCCGGTGATGTGATCTTCACCGGGACCCCGGCCGGGATCGGCGGGACCCGTACCCCGCCGCGCTTCCTCGAGGCCGGCGACGAACTGGTCAGCCGCATCGAGGGCCTCGGAACGCTCCGTACCACGTTCAAGGGGGCCTGAGGTGGCACTGCACCGCCTGACCACCATCACCATCGGCGTACCGAACCCCGCCGAGACCGCCGCCTACTACGCCGACTTCGGGCTGACGCCGGACGGCGACGGTCTCTTCGCGACCGCCGACGGCGGCCGGCAGTTGCGGCTGGTCAGGACGCCGACCCGGCGGCTGGTCGAACTCGGCGTCGGCGCCGAAGACCCGGACGACCTGGCCCGTACCGCCGCGAGCCTGTCCCGGCTGGGCCACCGGCCCGACCGCAAGGACGGGGCACTGACCGTCCGTGAGCCGGGAACAGGGGTGACCGTACGGGTCACGGTCGCCGAGCCCATCGTCCGTACACCCGAGCCGGCACCGGTCTACAACGGACCGGGCCGCACCCCCAGGCTGGACGCCCGCGCGCCCGGAATCGAGCGCGCCGAGGCCGTCCGGCCGCGCAAACTCGGCCATGTGGTGCTGGGCTCCACCGACCAGGAGACCAGCCAGCGGTTCTTCACCGAAGGCCTCGGCTTCAAGATCAGCGACGAGGTGCCGGGCATCGCGGCGTTCCTGCGCTGCTCCACCGACCACCACAACGTGCTGGTCCAGCCCGCACCCGTGCCCTACCTCCACCACACCTCCTGGGAGGTCGAGGACGTCGACGAGATCGGCCGGGGCGCGCACCGGATGCTGGAGGGCCACCCGGAACGGCACGTCTGGGGGCTGGGACGCCACCACATCGGCTCCAACTTCTTCTGGTACCTCAAGGACCCGGCGGGCAACTTCTCCGAGTACTACAGCGACCTGGACTGCATCGTCGACGAGGCCGTCTGGAAGCCCGAGGACTTCGCCGACATGCGGATCCTCTACAGCTGGGGGCCGCCCGTACCGCCGTCGTTCATCGAGCCCGACGACCTGGCCGCGCTCATGACCGGAGCGCACAGCGCCTGAACCATCACGTCCCGACCGGATTCGTCGCCGGTCTCGTCAGCGCAGACGACCTCCATCCCTGCCTTCGAGGAGATCTCGATGACCGCTGCCCCGCACACGCAGGGCGACCGTCCGCTCATCCTGCTGCCCGAGGACCTGCCCGCCGTCGAGATGGTCGCCCTGGACGAACGCGACCTGCCCGCCAACACGTACGAGCTCCTGTATCGGACCGCGTCCGTACATCCAGGCAGGCCCGCCCTGTACCTGCTCGGCGAGGACGGCCTGCCCTGGCGCGAGGCCGCCTGCTGGACCTACGGCGCGCTGCTGGAGCGCGTGCACCAGGCCGCGAACGCGTTCTTGGACCTCGGCGTCCCTGAAGGCGGCGTCGTCGCGTCGATGCTGCCGAACTCCGGATCCGCCTACGCGGCCCTGCTCGGCGCCCAGGCCATCGGGATCGCCAATCCCGTCAACCCGATGCTCGCCGAGGAGCACCTGGCGGAGATCCTCAGCCTCACCGGCGCGCGGCTGCTGCTGGCCCCCGGGCCAGGTCTGTCTCCGGAGTTGTGGGCCAAGGCACGGCGCATCGCCGCCCTGCTGCGCGGCCCGCTCGTCCTGGCCGCCGTCGGCCACCCGCCGGACACAGGGGGAGTGGCCTTCGACGCGGTCGCCGCGCGGCAGCCGTCCGGTGGACTGCGCACCGGGCGCCGCCCTGGCCCGGGCGACCTGGCCGCCTACTTCCACACCGGCGGGACGACCGGGGTGCCCAAGGTGGCCCCGCACACCCATGCCATGGAGGTGTACATGGCCTGGGCACTGGGCTGTTCGGGTGCCTACCTCGACGACTCCGTCGTCTTGTCCGGCCTGCCCCTGTTCCATGTCAACGCCGTCCACGTCACCGGGCTCGGTCCGTTCCTGCACGGGATACCGGTCGTCAGCTTCGGACCCCTCGGCTACCGGGACAAAGCGCTCATAGCCGACTTCTGGCGCATCATCGAGCACTACAAGGTGACGAGCTTCTCCGGAGTCCCGACGGTCTACGCCCGGCTGCCCGAGGTGCCCGAGGACGCCGACCTGTCCAGCCTGCGCGCCGGGGCCGTCGGCGCGGCTCCCCTGCCCCGGAAGGTGCGGCGCGCGTTCGAGGAGACCACCAAGGTACCGATGCTGGAGGGCTACGGTCTGACGGAGGCCACTTGTGCGACCGCAGCCACGCCCGCGCTCGCGCCGCGTGCCGGCTCGGTGGGGCTCCGGCTGCCCTACCAGCAGGTCAAAGCCGTCACCGTGGACGCCGAGGAACGCCCGCTGAGGGACTGCCCGCCCGGACGGACCGGAGTCCTGGCGATCAAGGGGCCCAGCGTCTTTCCCGGCTACCTGCGGCCTGGGCCCGGCGGTCCCGTACCCGACCCGTCCGGGAAGGTGTTCGACGGGTGGCTGCTCACCGGCGACCTCGGGACGGTCGACGCCGACGGCTACGTCCGCCTCGCCGGCCGCGCGAAGGATCTGATCATCCGCGGCGGCCACAACATCGACCCGCTGCCCATCGAAGAGTCCCTGCTCGGGCATCCCGGCGTCGCCGCCGCGGCCGTCGTCGGCGCGCCCGATCCGTACTCGGGAGAGGTCCCCGTCGCCTACCTCGTCCTCTCCCCGACGGAAGCCCGCGTGGACGAGGCGGAACTGCTCGCCTGGGCGCGTGCCCACGCTCCCGAGCCCGCCGCGGCCCCGAAGGCGGTGCACGTGGTCACCGGCCTGCCGACGACGCTCATCGGCAAGATCTTCAAGCCCGCGCTCGTCGAGGACGCCGTCCGCCGCCTGGTGAGCGCTGCGCTCGATGAAGCAGGCCTCACCGGGTCCGTCGAGGTCGAGACGCGCGACGGGCGGCCCCACGTCTCGGTCCGGCTGACCGGTGGGGGAGACCCAAGTGGGTTGACCGCCGACCTCGACAGGTACGCCTTCACGCACGAGATCACCGCATGACCGGACGTACGGCGCCCGACCGGCGGGGCCCCTCTTTTCACCTGCCCATAACGGAAGCCCGATTCACGCAAGCGAGAGGTGCTGAGCGCCCGCGACAGCGGCGTGCTCGGTGCGGGGTTCTTGATGCCCGTCCAATCGCGGACCGGTTCGGTCAGTCGGGTTGCGGGTCGGCTGAGTAGGTGCCGAGGCGTACGGGGAACGACTCCAGGTCGTTCTGGGTGAGGACCGGCAGGTTGCGGATCTCTTCGACCGGAACGGCGAGCCGTAGACCCGGGAACCGGGCGAACAGCGCAGGAAGGGCGATGCGGGCCTCTAGCCGGGAGAGGGCCGCACCGGGGCAGATGTGCGGGCCGTGGCCGAAGGATATGTGCCGGATCGGGGTGGGCCTGGTGATGTCGAAGGCATCGGCGTCGGGGCCGTGCTGCTCTTGGTCTCTGCCGATCGCGCGGTAGGAGATGACCACTCCATCGCCCTTGGGGATCACCATGTCGCCGACCTTGATGTCCTCGGTGGCGAAGCGCATCAGCAGATGTGTCGCCGGGGTGTCCCAGCGCAGAGTCTCCTCGACCGCCGCTTCCCACGGCACGTCGCCGTCCAGCAGCTTGCGCAGCTGTTCCGGATGGGTGAGCAGGGCGCGTACGGCGCTGAGGATCAGGCCGATCGTGGTCTCGTGGCCGGCCGCCACCATCGCCTTGAGGTTGCCCACGACCTCCTCTTCGGTCAGCGGCTCGCCATCGGCGTCGGCGAGGATCAGAGCGGTGGTGAGGTCGTCGGTGTGCTCGGCCGTCTTGCCCCGCACCAGGCCGGTGAAGTAGTCGTCCAGTTCCCCGATCACCCGGAGCCGCTCGTCCTGCGGGGTGAGCAGGGAGAAGAACGCCTTGTACCTGTCCATCAGCATCGGGTGGTCGACCTGGTCCACGCCCATCAACTCGCTGACGACGCGCATCGGCAGCGGGTACGCGAAGATCGCTTTTAGGTCCACGACCGCGTCGTCGCGGCCGTGCTCGGCAAGATCGTCCAGGAGCTGGTCGGTGATCCGCTCGATCACCGGGCGCAGCGCCTCGAGCCGGCGCGGGGTCACGGCCTGGGCGGTCTTGGCCCGAAGGCGCCGGTGCTCGGCGCCGTCCACGGTGAACATGGAACGGCCCGCGTCGATCATGCCGATCAGCGGCCACTGGTCGGTGACCGCCCCCGAGGTCCACAACGTCCAGTGGTTCATGTCCTTGACCAGGCGCTCGTCGGTGAGCAGCCGCCTGGCCTCGGCATGCCGGGTCACGGTCCAGGCGGGGACGCCCAGCAGGTCGACACGGGTGATCGGGCCCGCATCCCGCAGCCGCTCGGTCTCGGTGGCCAGGTCACGGACGAGAGGGTCGATGACCATGGCGTCGGGAAGTTGACTGCTCAAGAGTGACCTCCGGTGGGTCGTACGGGCGTGAAGCTGACGGGCAGCGCGGTCATACCGCGCAGGAAGGCCGACGGCCGCCGGACCAGGCTCTGCGCCGGGACGGACAAGTCGATATCTGGCAGCCGGTCGAGCAGCACCTCGATACCGGTCCGGGCGATGATCTCGGCGATCTCCTGGGCCGGGAAAGGACAGCGGTACTCCCCGTAGCTGAACGCGAAGTGCGCGCTGTTCCCCGAGTACGCGGGCTCGGTGGTGCCGGGCAGATGCTGGTGCTGCCGTACAAGGGGGTCGGCGTTGGCCGCCGCCAGTCCGAGGAGGAGCATGTCACCCGCCTGGACGGCCCGCCCTCCCAGTTGCGTGTCGCGCGCCGCCCACCGGCCCGCGAGGATCTGGGTCGGGGTGTCCTCCCAGAGCACCTCGTTCATCGCCTGGCCGATGCTGTGCTGCCCGCCGCCCAGGGCCGCCGCGAACCTGCTGTCGGTCAGCATCAGCCGCACCGAATTGCCGAGCCAGTCGGCCGTGGGCAGGTGGCCGGCGGCGGTGATCGCCATCAGGTCCAGCACGTACTCCTGGTCGCTGAACGCTTCGGGATGGGCCAGCATCCTGGAGGTCACGTCCTCGCCCGGCTGCGCCTGCTTGGCCGCCAGCAGGCGCTGCATGTGCTCGCCGAAACGCCGGTGCGCCTGCTGGGCGTCCGGGCCGCCGTCGGTGAACGCCTTCATGGTCTGCGCCAGGTGCGGGCCGACCTCGTCGGGGAAGCCGATGATCCGGGCGAGCGCCAGCACGGGCAGCGGCTCGGCGAACTCGGTGACGAGTTCGGCCGAGCCGCGTCCGCAGAAGGCGTCGATGAGCCCGTCGGCGAGTTCCTCACAGGTCCGCCGGAGCTCGAAGGCATCGACGGCCTCCAGCGCGGGCTCCACCATCGCGACGTGCCGCCGGTGCTCGGCGCCCGCGGTGAAGTAGATGGACGGCATCGGCGGACCGATCATCGGCAGCAGCGGCCAGTCCGCGGGAACGTTCGCCCACTGGTTCCATAGGCTCACGTCCCGGGGGAACAGCTCGGGGTCGCTGGTGACCTGGTGGAGTTCGGCGTACCCGATGACGAGCCAGGCCGGGAACCCGCCGGGCAGCTCGACCGGGACCACCGGTCCGTGCTCCCGGTGCATCTGGCGATAGAGCCGGTGCGGGTCGGTGTGGAACCCGGGTCCGCTGAGCGGCACGAGCCCGGACGGCCCCTCCGCGAGGCCGGTGGCGGACGTGGCCGCGGCGGGCGTGGCGGGGTCGGACGCGGTCATGGCGCGGTCTCCACGATGGTGGGAAGGGTCTGCAGATGCTCGACCAGGGTGATCAGGACCCGCTTGCTGGACTCGCGGGAACGTGCGTCGCAGTCGACCAGCGGCACACCCGGGTCGAGGTCCAGCGCCTCGCGGACCGCCGCGGACGCGTGGGGCGGGCCGCCGAAGTCATTGCGGGCGACGATGAACGGCGTGCCCTGGTGTTCCAGACGGTCGATGGCGTACCAGCAATCCCCGATCCTGCGCTGGTCCACCAGGACGACGGCGCCGAGCGCGCCGCTGAACAGCCGATCCCACAAGAACCAGAACCGCTCCTGGCCGGGGGCGCCGAACAGGTAGAGCACGGTGTCGTCGGCCACGCTGATGCGCCCGAAATCAAAGGCGACCGTGGTCGTGGACTTGCCCGGGACCTTGCGCGGATCATCGATGTCCTGACCGGCCCGGGTCATCGTCTCCTCGGTGTTGAGCGGGCGGATCTCGCTGACCGAGCGCACCATGGTCGTCTTGCCGGCACCGAAGCCGCCCACGATGACGATCTTCAGGCCGTGCCGCGCGGTGCCGCTGAGCGGCGCGCTTGCCCGCGTCGGCCGGCGTTCAAAGCTCGCGGAGTCCAACGAGCACCTTCTCCAGCGTCGATGCGTCATGCAGCCGCGTCCCGGCGGGACGCGGTCGTGGATGGCGGGCAGTGATCTTTCCGGTGATCAGCAGATCGGACAGCAGGATCGTGGTGATGCCGACCGGCAGTCGCAGCTCCGCGGCGACCTCGACGACGGCCGCCGGGGTTTTGCACATCCGCAGGATGGCCGCGTGTTCGGACTGCATGCCCGGTGCGGGATCGCACTCGCTGACCACCAAGGTGACCAGGTCGAAGGTGTCGGAGTCCGGCTGGGTGCGCCCTTGGGTCAGGGTGAAGAGCCGGTCAGGATCGTCGTCTCGGCCGGGCCGCTTCACAGCGTCGCGCCCGTGTCGAGGCTGCCCGCCGGGGCCCGCGGCGCGGCCGTCAGATGGTGACCGAGCTGCTCGACGAGCTCGAGCATGTGGTGGCCGACCAGACCGGGGTCCGCGCTGTCGGCCGCGACGACCGCCACATGGGCACCGGCACCGGCCTCGGCGATGAACAGGATGCCGCCGTAGAACTCGGTCATCGACTGGCGGACACCTCCCCGCCCGTCGCCGAACTCGACCGAGGCGCCCTGAGCGAGGCTCTGGATCCCGGCGGAGATGGCCGCGAGCTGATCGGCCTGGTCGACCGAGAGTTCCGGGGTGTGACACATCCTCAGTCCGTCCCGGGAGAGCAGCAGGGCGTGCCGGGCACCGGGGGTACCGCTCAGCAGCCGCTCCAGCAGCCAGATCAGATCCGTGCTCATGGGCGAAGTCTCCTGCCCGGCACAGGCGGCATGGAGGGTCGTGTCCCCTCGGGCAACACCGCGCTCATCGGTCGTCCTCACTGGGATCGGAGGGGCTGGAGGGCGGCGGCGGAGTGTCGCCGGCCTCCCGTCGGGCGAAAGCATCGCGGAAGGCGCTGAAGCCGTCGGGCGCGCGCCGCGACGGGGCCGCGACGGCATCGCGGGCCTTTCGATCGGTCGGCAGGCCGTCCGGATGAGCGGTGGCCAGCGTGCCGCCCCGCGGCCGCTTGGGCAGGGCGGACGCGGAGTGCCCGTCGCCCGCCGGCCGATCGCTGCCGCTCGGCGGGTCCTGCTCGGAGGTCGCGGGCGTCTCCGGCCGGCCGCCGGCGGGCCGTCCGGAGACCTGACGCGGGGCCACCGGAACCGGCCTGGTGATCAGCTCCTTCGGGACCATCACCACCACGGCGGTGCCGCCGATGGCCGACGGCCGAAAGGACACGGTCAGGCCGTGTTTGCGGGCCAGAAGCCCCACCACCGCGAGCCCCAGCCGCGTCCCGCTGAGCATGGACAGGTCGCCGGCCGCGCCGGACACGGCGCGTTCGGCCCGGTGCAGCACGGACTGGCTCATCCGCAGGCCGCTGTCCTCGATGGTGATGATCGCGCCGGCCGGGACCTCAGCGGAATAGACGTGGACCTCGGTCGTGGGCGGGGAGAAATTGCAGGCGTTGTCGAAGAATTCGGCGAGAGCGTGCATCACGCCCTCCGCGGCATGCCCGGCGATCGCGACATCGGTGACGGCACGCAGCCGGATCCGCTGATAACCACCGACCCGGCCCATCGCCCCACGCAGAATCGATTCCATCGCGATGGGCTTGGCCCACCGGCGTCCGGAGCGCGCTCCGGACAGCACCGCGATACTGTCCGCCAGCCGACCGGCCTGCGCGGCACGGTGATCCAGACGCAGCAGATCTGCCAGCACCTTCGGGTCGCCGTGCCGATCCTCCATCTCACGCAGGTCGGCGAGCATGCTGGCCGTCATCGCCTGCATACGGCCCGCGGCGCTGGCGCACGCGGCCATGGCGCTCGCCCGCCGGGCCTCACTGTGCTTGGACTCCTCGGCCAGCCGCGCCACCGCCTCGTTTCCACCGGCGATCCTGGCTGCGGCCTGCGCCGCGTCCGCCGCAGCCTGCCTGCGGCTTCGTATGGCCTGATCGCGATAGTGGAACGCCGCCGCGACCGCCGCGCACAGTACGGCAGCGGCGGCCACCGCCCCCGCCGCGAGCGCAGGACGGTAGGAGTCCGGTGCCATCAGCACCGCCATCGCCACGACGGCGAGGGCCGGTATCGCGCAGACCAGCAGCGCCGACCAGGCCGCGGACGGCCGTGAACGTGGCCTCGTCGAGTGATCGAACGCGGCGTCCTGCATGGTCATCAAGGGGTCCTCGGAAGGGCGGGCCCGAGGGCCACAGAAGCATGAGTGCACCAACGGCGTGATCGTATAGCGCAGGCCAATCGCGGCACCACAGAACTCATCCGGCGTTCCTCCTAAATTTCATATTCAGTGGTCAACCCACATAGATTGCCCCTCTTCACGCCACAGGCGTCCCTTTCTTGTTGTGTCCGAAAACGACACTGCGGAGATCCGTAAATAGACTAAGAGGGCGTGGCAAAATGTGTATGTAGCGCTACACGACGTGATGTCGGATGTGCTCTGCGGGTGTCTAAGGGCGAGCAGCCCCCAGACCGTGCGACCCCCGGGGCGGCGTCAGACCAAGGGGCGCATACGCCCGGGCATCCGGCCCAGCGCGGCGTACGCGCTGGCCATGTACCGACACCGCCGTTATCCCAGTGACCTGTCCGAAGCGTGCTAGGCGCTGAACGAAACGGTCCTGGCCGCATGGCGCGAGCGGCGCCTCCTGCCACCGGCAAGCCAGGCTCGTCGACCTCGGCAACCGTGCCGCTACCCCGAATTGCGCTTCCAGGCCGGGACGCAAGCGCCCTCGATCTGGCGGTCGATTCGGTCGCCGGCGTACTCGCGTTCTCGTCCGTGATCCACGTGCCCGACCACGCTGCGCCCGGCGGTTCGAGCAGTTCCGCCGAGTGTTGCGCCCAGAGGGGCCCCTACTGGTCGGCTTTCACATCGCTGACGAGACACGACATACGCCCGAGCGCTACACGGGTCGCCCGATCAACGTTGACGGTCACCACCACTGCCGAGCAGGACCGCGGGCTGGCTTCGTGACGCGGGTTTCACGATCGAGGCCGAACTGGTCATCGGGCCGGACGAGGACGGCCCGGTAACCGTCATCTTCGCGCGCACCTTCGCCTGACCAAGCCCTATTGCCGCCGTCTACCACTTCTGGGCGGCTCATGGCGTTGGGGATATGGTGAAGCGTCACGAGCCGGAGCCGAGACACGGCTGGGGACGTCGAAATAGCTGGAGGGGCGCCGTACTGGTTCGCCCTTTCCTGTACCGCAGCGTGACAAGCGGATTCGGGTACCGTGACCTGCGATTTAGATGACCACAACACCTCTCTTGTTCAATCGATTCTACGAGATATTAAGCCGATCACGTTTGTTGTTAGTCATGCCTGGGCTCGCCCTTCAAAGTGGCTATGGTGTGGGCGTGACCAGGGACATGGAAAGAGTCGTCGTCGGGCGGTACCGGTTGGTGGAGGTGCTGGGCGAGGGCGGGATGGGCGCGGCCTGGCGGGCCCGGGACGAACGGATGCGCCGCGATGTGGTCCTCAAGCAGCTCAAGGTCCCTCCGACACTGGACGCTCGGCGCCGCGGGCAATTGGTCGCCCGGATGGAGCGGGAGGCGCGCGCGGCCGGGATGCTGAAGCACCCCGGCATCGTCACCGTGTACGACCAGTTCCATGATCAGGACGGGCTGCCCTGGATCGTGTTGGAGTACGTGCACGGGCTGTCCCTGGCCGACCTCCTGGAGCGGGACGGCCCGCAGGCCGAGACCGAAGTGCTGCGGATCGGGGCGCAGATCGCCGCCGCGCTGGCCGCCGCCCACCAGGCCGGCATCGTGCACCGCGACATCAAACCCGCCAATGTGCTGGTGGAAGGTGAACGCGTCGTGGTCACCGACTTCGGCATCGCCGCCGTCGCCGGCGACGCCACCCTCACCGCCGAGGGCATGCTGCTGGGCACCCCCGCCTACATGGCGCCCGAGCAAGTCAACGACCACCAAGCCACCCCCGCCTCTGACATGTGGTCACTGGGCGCGACCCTGTACGCCGCGGTCGAGGGCCGCCGCCCCTTCACCGCCACCAACATGGGCGCGCTGCTGCTGGCGGTCTCCCGCGGCGTACCCACCCAAACCACCCGCGCCCACCTCCTCAAACCCATCCTGCACGACCTGATGAACCCCGACCCCGGCCAGCGCCCCACCGCCACCCAGGCCGCCACCATCCTCCAACACGCGCCCAACCAGCACCTCCTCGTTTCCCAGACCTCCGGCGCCGCCTCTGATCGGCCCGCCCCGGCCGCGCCCCGGTCGCTGCTTCCCGCCGCAGGGCCAGGACGGCTCCTGACCCGTCGCCGATTCGCCGGTGTGGGCGCCGCCGGCCTGGTGGCAACCGTCACCTACGGCCTGGTCCAGAAAAAGACGCACGGCCGGCAAGATCCCCCTGCCGCCCTTCAACCCCTCAGTGCCTGGCGGAACCCCACCGAGATCGGCAAGCCTTTCAACAGCCGCACCAACGTCTTCTACTGTGTTGCTTTCAGCCCCGATGGCAAAACCCTGGCCGCCGGCAACAACGAAACGGTGCTGCTGTGGGACACGGCCGCCCGCACCCGAACCGAAAAACCCCTCGCCGGTCCAGAAAACAGCCACTTCGCGGTGGCTTTCAGCCCCGACGGTAGAACCCTGGCCACCAGCATGAACGACGGCACAGTGCGGCTATGGGATGTAGCCGAACGTACCCAAACCGGCAAAGCCCTCACCGGCCACAACGGCGATGCCGACATCATCTCGATGGCCTTCAGTCCCGACGGTAGAATCCTGGCCACAAGCAGCAAGGACGAAACAACGGTACGGCTATGGGATGTGGCCACTCGCACCCAGATCGGCAAATCTCTCACCGGCCACACCGAGTTCGTCCTTTCGGTGGCCTTCAGTCCCGACGGCAAAATCCTTGCCACCGGCAGCTCCGACAAAACGGTGCTGCTATGGGACGTGGCCACCCGCACCCGAACCGGCAAACTCCTCACCGGCCACGCCGACGACGTCGCCTCAGTGGATTTCAGCCCTGACGGTAAGATCCTGGCAACCGGCAGCTTCGACGCAACGGTACGGCTCTGGGATGTGGCCGCCCGCACCCAGATCGGCAAGCCCCTGATGGGCCACACCAACTTCGTCTTCTCGGTGAATTTCAGCCCCGATGGCAAGACCTTGGCCACCGGCAGCAACGACAACACGGTACGGCTGTGGGACGTGGCCACTCGGACCCAGATCGCCAGTCCCCTCACCGCCCACACCACCTTCGTCAAATCGGTGGCCTTCAGCCCTGACGGCAAGACCCTGGCCAGCCTCGGCTACACGGACGGCGTGCGGCTATGGCGACCTTCTTGACCAAGCGGCTTCTCTCGATTTGCGAAAAGTCCGTTAGCGAGAAGTCCCTCAGCGAGAAGGTCCGTCAGCGCTGGGCGGACGGGCGGAGAACGATCTCGTTGACGCCGACGTCGGAGGGCTGGGCGAGGGCATACGCAATGGCGTTCGCGACGTCCTTGGGGCGGATCGAGGCGGCCCGGTAGGTGCGCATGGCCTCGGCGGCGAGCGGATCGGTGATGTGGTGGGCCAGCTCCGTATCGACCACGCCCGGTGAGATGGTGGTGACCCGGATGCCCGGCTCGGATTCCAGCCGCAGCCCTTCGGTGAGCGCCCACGCGGCGTACTTGGTCGCGGAGTAGATCGCGGAGGTCTCCACGACCTGGTGGGCGCCGATCGAAGCGACCGTGACGAAATGGCCGCCTCCCTGACGGCGGAAGGTCGGCAAGGCCGCGGCGATGCCATGGAGGAGGCCGCGAACGTTGACGTCCAGCATCCGGTCCCACTCCTCGACCAGGAGTGCGTCCAGCCTGGACAGGAGCATGACTCCGGCGTTTCCGACCAGCACATCGAGTCGGCCGTACGAGTTCACCACCTCCTCGGTCACCTCGTGGAAGCCGGCACTGTCGGTGACGTCGAGCGGGCGCGCTTCGGCGGAGTGGCCGGCCGCGGTCAGGTCGGCGGCGAGCGCCTTGATCCGGTCGGTGCGGCGGGCGGTGAGGATCACGTGGTGTCCGGCGGTCGCGAGCGTGCGGGCGGTGGCCGCGCCGATGCCGCTGCTCGCGCCGGTCACCAGTACGACCTTTTGTTCTGGTGTCCTTGTCATGCTTCGAGACTCGGGCAGCTGCTTGCTCCGCTCCAGGCCGCCGCGTGCATGGGAGTCCCGCACCCACCCTTGGCCGCCCATGCCCGCCTACCCTGAAAGCATGACCGAACGGCATCTGGGCGACTTCCTGCGCGGCAGGCGGGCGCGCGTACGCCCCGAAGACGCCGGCCTCCCGGCGGGACCACGGCGCCGGGTGCCGGGGCTGCGGCGTGAGGAGGTCGCGCTGCTGGCCGGCATGAGCGTGGACTACTACGTGCGGTTGGAACAGGGGCGGGAAAGAAACCCGTCACCGCAGGTGCTGAACGCGCTGGCGACCGTACTCCGCCTCGACGACGACGCCCGCTCGCACCTCTTCCGGCTCGCCGGGCCGGCCCCGCGGCCCGCGCGGTCCACCCCCGAGCGCGCGGATCCCGAGCTGCTGCAGCTGCTGGACGGCTGGCCGGACAACCCGGCACTGGTGCTCGGGCGGGCCTACGACGTGCTCGCCGGCAACCGGCTCGGCCACGCGCTCTTCGAGGAATTCCGTGGCGGGGCGAACCTGCTGGTCAAGCTGTTCCTCGATCCGGACGCGCGCTGGTTCTACAAGGACTGGGAGGCCGCCGCGGTCGGCACCGTTGCCGGCTTCCGGCTGCTGTACGGGCAGGACCCGCACCATCCACGCGTACGGGAGGTGCTCGGTTCGATGCTGGAGCGCAGTCCGGAGTTCGCCGAGCTGTGGCGGGCGAACGAGGCTCGGGGCAAACGGGCCGAGGTGAAGACCTTCCGCCACGGCGACGTCGGCGAACTCACACTGCGCATGCATGCCTTCGACGTACGGGCCGCACCCGGGCAGCAGCTCGTCGTCTACCAGGCCGAGCCCGGCTCCGCGAGCGCGGACGCGCTCGCACTGCTCGGCACCCTCGCCGCGACCGCCGACCGATAGCGCGGTCGCGACCTGTCGGTGCCGGAACTCCGCCGCCTGTCGTGACCTGCGGTTTCTCGTTCGGCGGTGGATGATGTCCGGGGCGAGCAGGTTCGGGGCTGTGGTGCGGGTCCGGCCAGCGAGACGGGAGGGTGGACGAGAGGAACCAGCGTTCTCACGCCCCTCAGGATGCACCGCCAGCTCAAACCCGGTGGATATGGGCTGGATCGCGGCGCGCATCCACTCCTTCATTGGGGAGTCGGGGAACTCCTGGACGGGTTCGATGTCGTCGGTTGGGAGGCCACGGTGAAGGTCTGCGGCGTAACCGTCCCGGGCACTCGCCTGGCACCCGGCATGATGGTCATCTCGCTGCCTGAATCGAGTTGTGCCTGCCTGTTCCGCAGCAGCCGGAACGGCCGGACGGCACCCGCTGCGACCCCCCGACGTCTGGCGTCCGTGGCCCATCCCACCTGGCAAATCGTCTCGTCGTGGCGCACCCGGGTCCTGCGAGGACGTCTCACTGAGCGAGAAGGCGCGAGAGGCCATCGGTGTTGCGCCATATCTTTCGGCTGGTGGTGACCCGAAAGAGAACGTTCCCTGCCCTCCTCTCGCCCGGCAAGATCGGACCAGTCGCGCTGGCCAACCGGGTGGTTCTCCCCGCGATGGACATGAACCTCTGCGAGGACGGTGAGATCCACCAGGGTGATATAGACCACTACGCGGCCCGGGCCAAGGGCGGCGCCGGGATGATCATCACGGGCTGCTCCGCCGTCGCCTATCCGGCGGGCTGCACCAGCCGCAAGGAGCCGGGCCTGTCCGAGGACCGGTTCATCCCCGGCCTCAAGGCGCTGGCCGACGCGGTCCACGAGGCCGGTAGCAAGCTTTGCGTGCAGATGGTTCACCACGGCAAGGTCGCCCGGATCGACACCCTCGACGGCCGGCCACAGCTGGTGCCGTCCGTCCCGAAGCCTCCCAGCGACATGAGCATGATGATCGACTGCACCCCCGAGGAACTCGGGAAGATGGCCGCGACCCAGGAGGGCAAGAAGGCCACCCACCGTGAGGCCACCCACGAGGACCTCGCGTGGCTGGTCCGGATGTTCGCGGAGGCGGCAGGCCGTGTGGAGGCCGCCGGTGGCGACGCCGTCGAGATCCACTGCGCCCACAACTACGTGCTCGGCGGCTTCTTGAGCCGCTACTCGAACCAGCGCACCGACGAGTACGGCGGGTCGCTGGAGAACCGGGCGCGGCTGTCGTGCGAGGTGATCCGCGCGGTCAAGGAAGAGGTCGGTGGCCGCCTCGCCGTGATCGTGCGTCTTTCGGGCCAGGAGTACGGCGAGTCCGAGGGGCTGACGCCCGACGAGGCCGCCCGTGCCGCCGCCATGTTCGAGCAGGCGGGTGCCGATGCCATCCACGTCACCGGCACCGCGCTGAACGCGTTCGCCAACTTCACCGATGGACCGCTCCCCAACACGGTCGCCTTCTACACCGCCAACGCCGCGGTCGTGAAGCGCGCGGTGTCGATCCCGGTCATCACCGTCGGCCGCATGCTGCCCGAGGTCGGCGAGCGAATGATCGCCGAGGGCGGCACCGACTTCGTCGCCATGGGCCGCCAGCTGCTGGCCGATCCCGACCTGGTCAACAAGCTGGAGGCCGGCCTCAGCGAGCAGGTCCGCCCCTGTATCAACTGCTACGTGTGCGTACAGGAGAACTTCTGGGACGCCACCCCGCTGTGCGCGGTCAACCCCGCGCTGGGCAGCGAGACGCTGCTGCCGTTCCCGCGTACCACGACTTCCAAGCACATCGTCGTCGTCGGTGCCGGACCGGGTGGCATGGAGACCGCCCGTATCGCCACCGAACGCGGCCACCGCGTCACCCTGCTGGACAAGACCGATCGTCTCGGCGGAACGTTGTGGTTCTCGTCGCTGACCACCCCCGACAACGAGCTCCTGCTGACGTGGCTCACCCAGGAGGTGCAGCGGGCCGGTGTCGACGTCCGGCTGAAGACCGAGGCCACCGCCGCGACGATCAAGGCTCTCGCGCCCGATGCCGTCGTCGTCGCCACGGGTGCTGTGCGCGGACGTCCGAACGTTGCGGGCGGCGACCTGCCCCACGTCCATACCGGTGACAGCCTGCGCGACCTGATGACCGGCACCGGTGACGTCTCGGACCAGCCGCTGTTCCTGCGGATCGCCGGCAAGCTGGGCGGTCTCGCCGGTATCACGAAGAGCCCCGCCAGGATTCGCGGCATGAGCCGCAGGTTCCTCAAGTTCCTGCCGATGAGCAAGAACGTCGTCGTCATCGGCGGATCGCTCGTCGGTCTCGAACTCGCGGAGTTCCTCGCCGAGCGCGGCAGCCGGGTGACCCTGGTCGAGGAAGGCCGGCAACTCGGTGTGCCGATGGCGATGCCCCGCCGCTGGACGGCCGTCAAGCACGCCAGCGAGTTGGGCGTGCGAATCCACCGCAACGCGACGGTCGAGCGCATCACTCCCAAGACCGTCGAGTTCACGGTCGACGGCAAGTCGCACTCCGCGCCGGCGAACATGGTCGTCGTGGCGTCGGGTGTCTCGGCGGCGGCGCCGCTCGCCGACGAACTGGCCCAGGCCGGCGTCGAGGTCCACCTGGTCGGCGACGCCGACGAGGTCAACTACATCCAGGGTGCGATCCACTCGGCGTGGAAGGTGGCCACCACGCTCTGACCAAGGTCGATGGCCCGAAGTGGCGAGGTCGGCGTCGAGGACCACTGCGGCGGCGTCCTCCGCCGACCGGGGTGGCAGGCTGGTGTAGATGCCGGCGGCAATGGTGATCGACGACAGCCGCAGCGTCTCCTGCACGACCTTTCATGTCATACCCGGTGGCCAGCAAGAACGTGGCCGCACCGCGCCTCAGGTCTGGCAACCGAATCAGCATCGACAACCGCTCGAACTGATCGTTCACCTTCTACGTGTTCGATGCGGCGTTCACCTCGATCGGCGTTCGGGTCATCGTGACGCCGGTGCGGGCTCCGCAGGCCAATGCGATCGCCGAACGCTGGTTCGGCAGTGCCCGACGCGAGTGCACCGACCGGATCCTGATCGCCGGTGAACGGCATCTGCGCCAGGTGCTGACCGGCTACGCCGATCACTACAACACCCACCGACCCCACCGCAGTCTGAAGCAGCGACCGCCCGACGGGCGAAACGATGAGCCCCATCCGGCAATATCCGCGTCTTGCGCCGTGATCGACTCGGCGGACTCATTCACGAGTACTGGCAGGCCGCATGAGGTGACACGGTTTTCGCCACGCACTGGTAACGGAGCGTGTGCATCGATCTGATGTCTCGGAGCTGAGCGTTTATTCGCCGGATGCCTGTGAGGCCGTGCCGTCGCCTCTGACCCGGCTCACCGGACTGCGCCACGAAACCCTGCTGACCAGCTGATTAACCTCAAGCGCGTCTTCATCGTTCACAGTCACGATCGGTTACCACCGAAAGTGAGCCAGAGCCGAGAGAACGACAGAGCCGGCGCTCTCTGCTGTGACAGATACGGCCGCGCAAGTCGGGCACACTGGTCCGTGACCGGGGCTGCCCATCTTGACTACCGGATCCCCGTCGAGACCGGGTCGAGGAAGAAGATGCACTGGTCCGCGTTAAATTCGCCCACCTTGGCGACGAAGCGGAACTTGTCGCCTGCGCTGATGGTGGCAGGGATCTTCTTGCCGGTCAGTTTCAGGTCGGAGATGTTGACGTCCTTGTACTTGAAGGCCGGCCCGATATCCGTGTTCGGTCCCTTGCCGCCTGGACCTAGGAGGAAGTCGTAGCGGGTGTCGTAGTCATCGTGGGGCGCCATGTGGACGATCGAGCCGTTGAACGCAACCGTCTGGCCCTTATACCTGGTCGCGAAGTTCAGGTTCGCGTTGTCGCAGTTGTCCCCTCCCTTCAGCAGCGCTGCGAACTCCGGGTTGTTTTGAGGCGTGATCACCTCAGTGGCCGCCGACCTGGCCGCGGACGTGGCCGCGCTCGGAGTCGGAGTCGGCGTAGCGGAAGGCTTCTCGCTCGCAACAGCTGTCGACTTGCCTGACTCGTCCCTCTTCTCGCCTCCGCCGCTGAGTGCAGAGGCAGCGCCGATGACGATGGTCAGGATCAGCAGGACGGCGGCCGCTATGCCGATCAGGAGCCACGGTTGCGGCTTCTTCGGCCGACGGAAGTTGAGGGTGGAGCGAAGCGTGCCCTGGGTCTGTTCTACGAACTCCCAGCCATCCTTCCGCATCTTCGAGATCACCAAGCCGTCGGTGCCGCGAACTGTCTGCACGGTCTTGTACTCGTACTTCATTTCGTCGGCCATGCGGCTCCGCGCCCCCTAAATGTACTGAGCCTTTTCAGCGATCACCTTACTGCTGCTGGCTGCTCGTCCACGCTTCAGTGGGCGTCTCCAATGCTGTGCCTGCCGAAAACTAGATCCGTGCAGGTGAGAGTCGTGATCGCTGGTGTCGGCAGGCCACGGGGTGACGGTTCGGGTGATCGCGCCGGATGTGGGTGCGGGGACGTCGCCCCGGCATGATGGTCGGCCGTGTTGTTGCGATTGGCGTATCTGACGGTGACGAACACGTTCGCGGTGCTTGGTCTTCTTCCGATGAGCAATCGTGAGAAGGACGTCGAGATCCTGGCGTTGCGGGCATCAGATCGCGGTCTTGGAGCGCCGGTTGGGCAGGAAGAGAGTTCAGCTCACCGCTTCTGACCGGGCGTTCCTGGCGGCGCTGCCGCACCGTTTGTGACCCGAGGTGTTGCGGCGGATGCCCTTGCCGGTGCGCCCGGACACTGTGCTGCGCCGGCACCGCGACCTCGTCCGGCATCGGCACGCTGCCCGGTCCCGGCCGAAGTGGCCGGGCCAGCCGCCGACGGTGCGTTCCATCCGGGTGCTGGTGCTGCGGCTGGTCCGGGAGAACCCGAGCTGGGGTACCGGCGTGTGCAGGGCGAGTTGCTGCTGGGGGAAGGTCGCTGCGTCGACCGTGTGGGAGATTCTCCACGACGCCGGGATCGATCCGGCACCCGAACGCGCTCAGAGCACATGGGCGGTGTTTCTGCGTTCCCAAGCCGACGTCCTGATGGCTTGCGGTTTTTTGGAGACCGTCACGCCGTCCGGGGCGCGCATGTATGTGCCGGCCGTGATCGAGCACCGCACCCGCCGGATCCGCGTCGTGGGTGCGACCCCGCACCCCGGCCGTCTTTTGGGTGAGGCAGGCGGTCAGGAACCTGGTCATGGACTTGGAGGACTCCGGGTGCCGGGCACGGTGGCCGATCCGGGATCGTGACGGCGAGTACCCCGGGCTGTTCGACACCGTGCTGGCCGGCGCGGGCTTTGAGACCGTGCTCACCGGTGTGCGGATGCCACGGATGAACGCGATCATGGAGCGGTGGGTGCTGACCTGCCGCCGTGAGTTGCTCGACCGGATCCTGATTCTGACCAGCGCCACCTGGTTCATGCACTGCGCGAGTTCGAGACCTTCTATAACGAGCATCGGCCTCATCAGGGCATCGCGAACCCCCGGCCGTGCACTCCCCTGCCCCCGGCCGATCACCGACCTCAAGCAGATGACCCGGCTGGACGTACGACGGCGCCACCGCCTCGGCGGAATCCTCAACCAGTATGAGAATGCCGCGTGACCTGCATGGATGAGGTTCTCGGCAACCACAGGCTTCGACGAGCCAAGGCCACCTCCTGGCTTCCGGCGGCGACCGTCGACGTGCTGTCGGGTGCGCCGTGGCCGCTTAGCCGACGCGACGGGTCCTCGGCGGGGTGCGGAACCGCCGGCAGGTCGATGGTTCGATCATCTTGGGGAGGACAGGGCCTCGCGGACGCTGGTTTCCGGTCGGCCCAGCACCTCTGGATCGGGGCGCGATACCACGTCCGTCATCGCTTTCAGCATGGCGATGGGCTCGCGCGCGTAACCGAGGGTCGTCGCGTGCTTGATCCACACGTTGCTGCCGACCCCGTTGGTCTCGATCCCGGCAGCGCGGCAGAGAACGACCGCTCGGGGCAGGTGGAAACTCTGGGTGACCACCGTCAGCCGGTTCACGCCGAATACCCGCTTGGCGCGGGTACAGGAGTCCCAGGTGTCGTGCCCCGCGTAGTCCCGCACAATCCGGCGCGCGGGGACGCCGTGGCGTAGGAGGTAGTCGCGCATCACACTCGGCTCGTCGTAGTTCTTGGTGCGGTTGTCCCCCGACACCAGGAGGACCTCCACCTTCCCCGAGCGGTAGAGCCCGGCAGCCAGATCCAGGCGCTGGGACAGGGAAAGAGATGCCGACCCGTCCGGTCTGACACCCGCACCCAGCACCAGCGCCACCGGCGCTGCGGGAACGTCCTGAACGGACTCGCGGTAGGGCGCCGAGCTAAGGTACGCCCAGCCGATCGGCACAAGCGCCGCCACGACGAGCAGGATTCCGGCCAGCAAAAGCCGCACCACCCAGCGCCGCCGTAAACGCACAAAGACCCACCGACCCATCTTCTTCAACCTCGTGATCACAATTCATGGGACGCACGTCCGCCGCAGACGGTTTCGGGCGCGCCAAGGCGAAGTGCACCGGGTTCCGTTCACAGCAAGTAGCCAGCGGCTCGTCGCGTTGAGCGCCCCCTTGCGCTCTGTGGGTGTAGGTGTCGGTGGTGACGATTTCGACGTGTGCTGGTGGGGTGTACCGGCGATGCGGCTGCCTGTACCCCGAGACCGGTAACCCTTGGGGCCGTTCCTGTCCGAAGCTTCTGCCTGGTCGGCGGCATGGCAGTTGGTATCTGCGGCTGGAGCTTCCCGCCGACCTGGACGGCGGCCGCAGGCGTATCCGCCGTGGCGGCTTCGCGACCCGCAAGGCCGCCGAGGAGGCGTTGGCGCGGCTGCGGACGCCCAGCGCGGGCGACGCGGGGGCGGGCATGTTGACGGTGGGGGATTGGCTGTCGCATTGGATCGCGACCCGTAACCGTGCCGCTGGAACGGTGCGTGGGTGCACCGGCCATGTCCGCCTCTACCTGTCCCCGTATCTGGGCAAGCTGCTCCTGTGTGAGCTTTCGCTCGCGCATGTGCAAGCGATGTTCACCGCGATCACCCGCCACCACGAGGCGCTTGGGAAGCCGATGTCGCCGACGACCCTGGTCCGCAACCGTGCCACCTTGCACACTGCGCTTAACGCCGCCATCCGGCAAGGCCTCCTCACCGACAATCCGGCATCGCGGGTGGAGTTGCCGGGTGCGCGCCGTCCGCGGGCGGTGGTGTGGACGGCGGCGCGTGTCGGGGCGTTTCGCTTTCTCATCTGCGATCGATGACGCCAAGATCACCGCGGCCTTCGATGGGGTGTTCGGCGGGGAGGGCGTGACCGTGCTGAAGTCACCGCCAGCCCTGCTTCGCCGAGCGGTGGGTACGGACCGTGCGAGCCGAGAGCACCGGCCGCACCGGTTCCGCCGCCAGCGGCCACCTGATCGCCACGAGCACGCCACCACGCCGATCGAAAGCCGAGTCCACCGTCGTAAAGTGCCCGGCGGGCTGACCGACGAGTATCACAGGGCCGCGTAGCCGGGTAGACGAATCCCCAGCTCAGTGCCTACATCGCGGGTTTTGAATCACTACACGCCCGACACCGCAGAACCTGGGGTACATCAGCTCACAGAACCGGGGGCGGTTCACGTTGACCGACGGCTTCGGCCAGGTGCCTGTGGCCGTGGCAGGAGAGCTCCGCCGTCGGCGTCGGCACAACCGCAGCACACCGTGTCCCGGGTACGCTGCCAAGCTATGCACAGGGGCGCGAGCATCCCCGTTCCGGCCGCCGGTCTCCCTCGGTCGGGGAAGGCCGCGCTCTACCGTCCCCGCTGTCTGTGCCTGCCAGATGCACATCTCGTGCACGGCATCGGCTCCATCTCCCCGACCCCAGAGGGCACCAGGAATGAATGCACTTCCGCTGCTATTGATCGGCCTTGCGATGTTCGCGGGCGGATACTTCCTGTACTCGAAATTCCTGGGCGATCGGGTCTACAAACTCGACGCGTCCTTCGAGACGCCCGCACACGAGCTCGAGGACGGCGTGGACTACGTCCCGACCAACAAGTTCGTGCTGTGGGGTCACCACTTCACCTCGGTCGCGGGCGCAGCTCCGATCGTCGGCCCCGCTATCGCCGTGATCTGGGGCTGGCTGCCCGCGTTCCTGTGGGTCACTCTCGGCACGGTCTTCTTCGCGGGCATGCACGACCTGGGCGCCCTGTGGGCTTCGGCGCGCAACAAGGGTCGCTCGATGGGCACGCTCTCCGGCCGCTACATCGGCCGCCGGGGTGCGAGCCTTTTCCTCGTCGTGATCTTTCTGCTGCTCCTGATGGTGGTCGCGGCCTTCGCGGTGGTCATCAAGAACCTGCTGATCTCCACCCCTACGGCGGTGATTCCCGCCTGGGGCGCGGTCGTGGTGGCGCTACTGGTCGGCCAGGCCGTCTACCGCTACAAGCTTGGTCTCGGCCTGGTCACCGTGGTCGGCGTCGCGGCGCTCTACGGCTTGATCCTCCTCGGTGACGCCGTCCCGGTGGAACTGCCCGACCCGATCTTGGGCATGTCCCCGGCGACGTTCTGGATCATCGCCCTGTTCGGCTACGCCGCCATAGCCTCCTTGCTGCCCGTGTGGGTGCTGCTCCAGCCGCGCGACTACATCAACGGCGTCCAGCTCTTCGTCGGGCTCGGCATCCTGTTCGGCGCCGTGCTGCTGAGCGCCCCGACGATCGTCGCCCCGGCCATCAACAACGCCGTGCCCGAGGGCACGCCGGACCTCGTGCCGCTGCTCTTCGTCACCATCGCGTGCGGCGCGATCTCCGGCTTCCACGGCATGGTCTCCTCGGGCACCAGCTCGAAGCAGTTGGACAAGGAGACCGACGCCCGCTTCGTCGGCTACTTCGGCGCGGTCGGCGAGGGCATGCTCGCGCTCGGCGCGATCATCGCCGCCGTCGCGGGCTACCGCACCCTGGCCGACTGGGAGGCCGTCTACAGCGCCTTCGGCGAGGGCGGCGTCAAGGCGTTCGTCGCGGGCGGCGGCGAGATCATCAACAGCGGCCTGGGCCTGTCGGCCTCGCTGAGCTCGACGATCCTGGCCACCATGGCGGTCCTGTTCGCCGCCACCACCATGGACACCGGCGTGCGCCTGCTGCGCTTCGTGGTCCAGGAGGCCGGCGAGGCCGCGAAGGTAAAGATCAACAATGGCGTCGGCACCCTCGTCGCGCTCGCCGCCGGTCTAGGGCTCACCTTCAGCCAGGGCGCCGAGGGCGCCGGTGGCCTCCGTATCTGGCCGCTGTTCGGCACCAGCAACCAGCTGCTGGCCTCCCTGACCCTGTCCATCGTCGCGGTCATGCTGATTCGCAAGCGGCGCAGCCCGATGCCTGCGATCGTGCCGCTCGTGTTCGTGTTCGTGATGTCGTTCTGGGCCGCGGTCGTGCAGCTCGGCGACCTCTACGCCGCCCGGGACTGGTTGCTGCTGATCATGGACGTCGTCATCAGCGTCGCCGCCGTGTGGGTGGCCTTCGAGGCGGTCGTCGCGATGCGGCGGGCGTCCCGGGAGCCGCCGGAGGCCCCTGACGCCGATGTGATGGAGAAGGCCGGGTCGAAGGGATGACCTCCCGCTGGGCCTCTTTCCGTGCCGGGCTGGAGGAGTTCTACGCCGGCCCCTACCGGAGGACCTTCGCCCGCGCCCGGCGAGAGGAGGACGACCTCTTCCGGATGGTCGTCCTCGCGGAGGCACTGGGCGTGCCTGATCCGGCGGCGTACTACACCGCCGAGCTGATGCCCGTCCTGTACGAGGACTTTCACGCCTGGCATCGCCGGATGGGCATGGACCGTTCGCCACTGGAGCATGTCGGGTGCTGCTAGACCTCATCACCTCGCGCAGGGTCGTCTTCGTCGGCGGCAAGGGCGGGGTCGGCAAGACGTCCATCGCCGCGGCGCTTGCCCTGGGCCGTGCCAGGGCGGGCGCACGCGTGCTGCTCGTTTCCACCGACCCTGCCCACAACCTCGGCCACCTCTGGGACCGCCCAGTGGGCGACGAGCCCCGGCGCCTCGCCGACCCGTGGGATCTTGCCTCCGGGGCGGGGACCGGGACGGCGGGTTACGTCGACGGGCTGGAGATCGACCCGGAACGCACGGTCGAGCAGCACCTGGCTGCGGTCGCCGGGACGATGCGGCGGCTGCTCCCCGAGCGGATGCACGCACCTGCCGCCCGGCACCTGGAGCTGGCCCGGCAGGCGCCCGGCACCCACGAATCGGCAGTGCTGGAACGGATCGCCGAGGCAGTGGAGTTCGGGGAGGAGGCGTACGACCTCACCGTCTTCGACACGGCCCCGTCCGGCCACACGCTGCGGCTGCTTGCGCTGCCCGAGCAGCTCACCTCTTGGACCGAGGCCCTGCTCGCCAACCGTGACCGGTCCGAGCGGTTCAGCGCCGCACTACGCGGTCTCGGCGGCGGCGAGGAGACCGACCGCGACGCCGAGCTGCGCCGGATCCTCGTACGCCGGCGCAACCGCTTCTCCCGGCTGCGCGATGTGGTGACAGACCCGGCGCGGACCGGCTTCGTGATCGTGCTGACCGCCGAGCTTCTCCCGATCGCCGAGACCATGGAGGTGTACGAGAAGCTCACCGGCCTCGACGTCGACGTGGCCGCTCTCGTCGCCAACCGCCGTTCCCCGGCCGATGCTGGGGAGCTGCTCGCCCAGCGCCGAAAGCAGGAGGATGAGCACCTCGTCCGGCTGCGGGAGCAGGTCCCGGATGTACCGTTGCTCGACGTGCCGCTGCTGCCGGGGGATCTGGTGGGCGCGGAGGCGCTGGCCGTGCTGGCCGACCGGCTCGGACCCTTCTCTTCCTGAGTTTTCGCATGATTCCGGTCTACCTGCCGGTCTGTGGCATGCGCCGACTTGGCCATTTCTTCGCCCGCGGTTCCTGTGGGGTTCCAAAAACGGGGCATAGGTGTCTGACCTGCCGGTACGCCCACCGTAATGGTCGCTGTGCTGGCAGGATCGCGTACTTGTGACGGTACGGATGCTGTATTTGATGTTCGTCCGCTTGGCCGGGTGGATGGCGCTGCTGGCGCGTTCGGCGGCGTCCAAGGATGCCGAGTTGCTGGTGCTGCGCCAGGAGGTTGCGGCGCCAGAATCCGCGGCCCAGGCTGGACTGGGCGGATCGGGCGGTGATCGCTGCGTTCGCGGGGCTGCTTCCCAGACCGCTGCGGAGGAGTCGGTTGGTGACCCCGGAGACGCTGCTGGGCTGGCATCGGCGGCTGGTCCGGTGGCGGTGGACCTATCCTCGCCGTGGTGGTCGGCCGCCGGTCGATGCCCGGGTCGTGGTGCTGATCGAGCAGATGGCGCGGGAGAACCCGGGCTGGGGCTACCGGCGGATCCAGAGCGAGTTGCTCGGCCTGGGCATCCGGGTCGGGGCGTCCACGGTGCGGCGGGTACTGAAGCGGCTGCGGATACCGCCCGCGCCGCAACGCACCCGGTCCACGTGGCGGCAGTTCCTGCGCATCCAGGCCTCGACCATGCTGGCCTGCGATTTCTTCCACGTCGACTGCGCGGTCACCTTGCGCCGCGTCTATGTGTTCTTCGTGATGGAGGTGGGCACCCGCCACGTTCATGTCCTGGGCGTGACCGCGCACCCGGACGGGGCATGGACGGTGCAGCAGGCACGCAATCTGCTGATGGATCTGGGGGAGCGGGCCGCCGGGTCCGGCTTCCTGGTACGCGATCGGGCGGGGCAGTTCACCGCGGCGTTCGACGCGGTGTTCGCCGCTGCCGGGATCACGGTGGTGAAAATCCTGCCGCGCACTCCGAGGGCGAACGCTTTCGCCGAACGCTGGATCAGCACGGTGCGGGCCGAGGTCACCGACCGGATGCTGATCGCCGAGCCACGCCATCTGCACGCGGTCCTGAATGAGTACGTCGTGCACTACAACCCGCATCGTCCGCACCGAGCCCGGAATCTGCGACCACCAGACCGCGACGACAGCCCTTTCGCGACGGCCGCGGTAACCGAGATGACGACGGCGAGAATTCGGCGGCGGAGAGTCGTGGGCGGACTGATCAACGAGTACCGGCGGACGGCGTGACCGCCATCCTGCCGACCGCGACGCCGCAGGTCAGATGCCGCGACAGGGGGTATGGAACCCCCACAAGATGCTGCCGGCCGGTACCTGGATGCCGACCTCTTCGTAGCTGCGGTCGATGTGCCGCAGGACCAGGAGCCGCCCGTTGCGGACGATGTAGCAGAGCACCTTGTCCTTGATGATCTTGTTGGTCATTCATCCCCCTTACCGGCGACCGGCTTCCTGGGAGTGCCCTCGCCGAGAAGTGCCGTAGCGCGCGAGCAGTCGCCCTCTCGGGTGGTCATAGTGCGAGTCGGTGCATGGAGCTGCGTCGCGCTGACAATCAACCGGAGAAGGACTGGCGTCGCGGGAGAAACAGTGTTGGCCAGGTCACTGCGCCGACGATCGGGCGCTGTTCCGGGACGCCTATCGGGCGTGCAGTGTCTGGGTTGGGACCCGCGAGCGAACATGGAGCAACACGGGGGACGAATGCCCCTATAAAGACTGATGGGCATTCGCTGTGTTGCTGCGAATGCCCAGGTCAGACGGGGTGCGCCGTCAGGGACTTGAACCCCGAACCCGCGGATTAAGAGTCGGATAACAGCGGATTCTTCCGTGATTCCAGCTGTTAAGCTGTGCCGCTCTGTCCGCATCCAGCGGTGTTTAGATGATACCCCGTGTTGGCGTCTGACGCACAGTACCGGTACCCCCGAGCGAACTACGAGCGAACATAGTCCGCGCGGGGGCCCCGCAGTGGTGCATTTGACAGCGGCGGGGATGCTGCCCCGCGTCGTCGACTTCCTCCTGCGCTGATTGTTCCGACAGGTGATGGTTCGGGAGGCGCCGTGCAGGTCGCTGGGAGTTGTTGTCGTTCTGGCGGACCGGCCGCGGATCAGCCCCGGTGAAGTGATCATGTTGGGGTGGGCGCCGGGAAATGTCTGCAACTTCGCGAGCTTTTGGCAGGACCGAGTTGTCGAAGTGCTTCACGAGTATGGGCAGGTCGGGTGCAGTGACACAGTTTCGGCCTCCACACGCAGTGTCCGGTTGGGCGGTGACCGGACCCGGCCGCTGCAATGCGCGCCGATCGTCCGCTCCCCACCAGCAAGATCGAATACGCTCGCGCGGTCAAGGCCCAGCGCCACTCGCCTGGCCGGATCGCTGCCAAGACGGCGCCGGCACCTGTCGGCATGGTTGCCAGGGCCGGCGTTCCCCAACGGCCAGGGAGCACGATTGTGACTGTAGGTAAGAAGAGAGCCATGCCCGCCGTCACATGGCTCCTGGTTCTGGCGACCGCGTTGTTGGCCACCACGGCCTGCGGGATCGTCGAGGCGGGCGGCCGGTCCGAACGTCCTGTGGCAGTTCCTCCGGCAGCAATGGAATCGCCGGTTTCCCCGCACCCCGCGGCGTTGCGGCCTGCCTATGACCCCAAAGGCGACGCCGCCGCTGAAATCGGCGCCGCGCTTGCGAAGGCCCAGACGGACCGACGCCCCGTCCTCCTGGATTTCGGCGCGCGGTGGTGTCCCGAATGCGCGACGCTTCAGCAGGCCTTCCGGCTGAAAGCCGTACGCCCGATCCTGGACGGCTACCACCTGGTCACCATCGACGTTGGCCGGATCGATCGGCGGCTGGGGCTGGCCCGCAAGTACGGACTCGATCTCAAGCGGACCGGGATCCCCGCTCTGGTCGTTCTGTCTGCAACGGGTGAAGTGCGAACTGCGGGCAACGAGGGCTTGTACCCGGCCTCCAGCCACGGCGAGTTGCTTCCCGGGAACATCGCCGCCTTCCTCAGGCGCTGGCAGTGAGGAGAGCCGCACTCCTATCCATCGTTCTCTTGGCCGGGTGTGGACCAGACCCGAGCCCAGCGGCCGCCCGGTTCACGGCGGGAGATGTGGAGGTGACCATCGTCGCAGCGGCGGACCTGGTGAAGGTGACTTTCCGCCCGGCCCGGCCCGGTTTTCACATTTACAGCCTCGACCTGCCGCCGGACGGCATCGGTATCCCCACCCGAGTCAACGTGCGGGCGGGCCTGCAGGCCACCGGCCCTCCCACGGCGAACAAGAAAGAGCGCAGGCTGCACCTGTCCCTTCTGGATGCACAACTGTCTGTCTACCCCGACGGGCCGGTCACGATCTCCCTCCCGGTCCGCGGTAAAGGTCCGGCAGCAAAGATCGTCGTCTCCTACGGGGCCTGCAGCCGCACCGTCTGCCTCCAACCGGTGATCGACCGGGTTACGACGGTAACGCTGCCTTCGTAGCGGCAAGACCAGCGCGGCAGCATTCGACCGTGTGAGGGCGATCGTGGTCGGTTGGTACTACGACCAGGGCGGAACCGAGCGCGGCGTCCAGCTGTCGTTCGTGGATTACTCGACGCCGGGTGCGGCGACCTGCAGCGCAGACTTCGCAGACACACCGCCGTACTCTTCTCGATCTCGGGCGTGTCACCACGGTCGCGAAATGTAGGTTGCACACCGTTCGCTCAGGCATCATCGCCGTCGAGCGCCTGCGGGACCTACAGAGGGGACGGTCACCCCATCATTGGAGTCAGCGCCGAGTAACTCGGCGCGTCCTGCCAGCCCCGGGTGTCCCCACCTCGATCGGAGCCGTCGTGAAGAACAGCGTGTTGTGGCGAGTTGTCGACAACGACAGTGGCGCCGAGGCCATCGTCAGTACGCCTGCCGAGGCGGTCGCGTTCATCAACAGCCGGTTCGACACCGATGAGAACGACGAGCCGTTCGGCTTCACCGAGGTCGGTCCCTTCGTCCCGAAGCCGCTCGGCGTCATCACCGCGTGGGCGGCCAAACAGGACGACGGGCGGACCGATGGGCGAACTGCACCGATCACGATCAGGCCGGTAGTGACTGACGGCGCCATCGATAAGTGCGACGAGGTCGTGCTCTGGGGCGACGTGCAAGTCACGTGGGATCACGACGTGTACACCGTCAATGGGCCGGACGGCTTCGAGTGCGACGTCGCCGACAGCGCGGCCGAGCTCAACGAGATCCTCGACGAGTACTCCACCGACTACGAGTACGTCGAACCCGAAAGGTCCGACGGCCACGTGCGACCGAGCCAGCGAGAGTTGATCCGGTACGGCGCTCAGGAGTGCGCCAGCCGGTTCGGGCACCTTGATGACGACGCTCTGCTGTGGCTCGCCGCCACCCGGATCACGCTCGCCCTGTGGCGCAACACGCCTGTCGAGAACTGGCATGCCGGCAGGAGCCCGCTGCACGACGGCACGATGATGCGGATCAACGCGGCGACCACCCGGCTCGTGCGCTCGATGCTGTCGTTTGACCATGTCGACTGGGTCGCTGTCGGTCTCGCGATGGTCAACCCGTCTCGGGTTCTGCCGACTGGACAGTCCGTGCTCGAGCTCGGGTTGGCCTGCCACAACCCTGACGACCCGGTGCACGAGGATGATCCGCGCGACGACCTCGCGGAGATGGCACAGGACGCGATCGGTTGGGGCCGTGCGTACCGCCTCCACGAGCAGGAGTTCGGCCTGCGGACCCTGATCGAACGCTTCTGCGCGTCCGACAACGGCTGGTTCGGCGCACCTAGTTGGGGGCGCATCGTCGATCGGTTCGTTGCCGCAGTCGACGACCGGGAGCACGGACACTGGCGCGTGCACCGGGACAAGCCTTGGTTCGACGAGTGGTTCACCAGCCGTCCGGCCGACATTGCGGACAACGCTGAACTGCGACGGCTCCTGCTTGCCGGGCCGGACCTGCTGTCCGAAGCAGCTGCCGAATGGTGCGTGGAAGGTACCATCGCCTACGTCTGTCGGGACGACCATGCGAACGGCTGCGAGCGGTGCGGTGTCCCGCCGGCGACAGAGTCGTCGGTTTGAAGCGCCCTGGTTTGATGGAGCCTCCACTCGACCCGGGGCGCTTCACCTGGATCCCTTGGCTGTTGGTCATGGTGCTGTTCTCCGCCCTCGTCGCGGCGTGCGTCGGTTTCCTCAAGGCACTGGACGGCAGCCCGGCCACCGATGCCGTCCTCTCAGCAGGCGCGGCATTCGGAGGCGCCGCACTGCTCTCCCTGGCCGTTGTCCCCGTCGTTCAGCAACTGCGGCAACGCCGCTAATTAGCGATGGTGTGCTCACTGTGCGCGGTCAGGCACCGCCCGCGCTTCGGAGGGGCCTAGCCATCGGCATCGGTGACCAACTCGGCGGTGTCCGCGATGGCCTATGGTTCCATTGCCCGCAGGACAGGGCGCAGCTCGGTGCTGGTCCGATATCCCGCACGACGGAGGTCGGCGCCAAGGCATCAATCACATGAAGGCGCGCTAGTGTCCTGAGTCATTAGTTTGTTGTTACTCGGTAGGGTGTGGGGATGCCGAGCCCGAAGCTTGAGCCAGTGGTGTTGTCCGATGAGGAACGGTCGGCGCTGGCCGGCTGGGCCGGGCGGGGTA